>CANBSM010000101.1 GCA_947372155.1 Burkholderiaceae bacterium | reverse complement strand
GAGTGCTTGAGCGCGAATCTCCGCCATGCCCTCTGGAGTAAAAAAACTGAGCACTAAAGCTAAGGCAAGATCCTCCTGAACGGCATCAACATCACGAGATCTTAAGAACCCCGTGAGATAAGCCGTAGAAGGATACGGCGTATTCAACTGGGTCATGGGTGGAATGAGGCTCAATACCTTCATATTTTTCAGCTATGCACCAAGAAGACTTAACTCTTCAGATGTGAAACCAGCCTGCTTGCGGGCCTCCATATTGAATGGGGGCTTTAAAACAGGCGCACGATATTTGGCAGCCAACTCTCGATAAGCAGTGATTGGAGAAATATTATCTTGAGCACATAAGAAATTAAACCAACGATTGCCAATCAATACATGGCCGATTTCATCATTGAGAATAATTTCCAATATCTCCACCGCACGCACCTCTTTAATTTGTTTGAAGCGATCCCGAATCGCTGGTACAGCATCTAAGCCTCTTGCTTCCATTGTTCTGGGCACCAAGGCCATTCTGGCAATCACAGAATCGGTTGTTCGTTCGACCATCTCCCACAAACTATTGTGGGCAGGGAAATCCCCATAAGAAAACCCAAGTGCATGCAAATGCTCATTTACTAAACTGAAGTGATAGGCCTCTTCTTTGGCAACTTTCAACCAGTCCTCATAGTATTCCTTGGGCATATCTGGGAAACGCCAGATTGCATCTAGCGCAAGGTTCATCGCATTAAACTCAATATGGGCGAGTGAGTGCAATAAGCCCGCCCTGCCCTCGGAGGTATCCATTCTTCTTTTGGGAACAAGCTTAGGAAGCACCAATTCCGGCTTTAGCGGACGCCCCGGCAGATAAAGGCCTTGAGCATCAATCTTACTAACAGTATTTAAAGTAATTTGTTGTTTTTGATACTCATCAAACATACTGAGTAACTGAATTGCTTTGCTTTGAGCATCAGCACTTGCCAGGATTGCGAGTGAAGCTTCGCGTAATTCAAGCATGGATATTGGTAGGCTTAAATCGCCTACCTCCTATTCCCACTCGATCGTTGCTGGCGGTTTTCCACTGATGTCATATACAACTCGATTAATACCGCGCACTTCATTAATGATGCGATTGGAAACCTTCCCCAGTAATTCATGCGGCAAGTGAGCCCAATGTGCTGTCATAAAGTCTTGGGTTTGTACCGCCCTGAGAGCAACAACATATTCGTATGTTCTGCCATCACCCATGACGCCAACAGACTTCACTGGCAAGAAAACAGCAAACGCTTGACTGGTAAGGTCATACCAAGATTTTTGACTTGCTTCATCAATCGTATTACGCAACTCTTCAATGAAGATGGCATCAGCACGCTGCAGCAAGCTAGTGAATTCAGCCTTAACTTCACCCAAAATGCGCACGCCAAGACCTGGCCCCGGGAATGGATGGCGATATACCATCTCACGAGGAAGACCTAAAGCCACTCCAAGTTCGCGGACCTCATCCTTAAATAGCTCACGCAAGGGCTCAAGCAATTGAAGATGCATATCATCAGGTAAGCCGCCAACGTTATGGTGACTCTTGATCGTGTGCGCGCCCTTTTTACCCTTACCTGCAGACTCGATGACGTCAGGGTAGATCGTTCCTTGGGCAAGCCACTTAGCATTCTGAATCTTCCCAGACTCAGTCTGGAAAATTTCTACAAATTCTTTACCGATGATCTTACGCTTGGCTTCTGGATCAGCAACACCAGCCAATTCACCCATGAATTTCGCTTTAGCATCAACGCGGATCACTTTCACACCCAAATTGCGTGCGAACATTTCCATCACCATATCACCTTCATTCAAGCGAAGCAGGCCATGATCCACAAATACGCAAGTGAGCTGATCGCCAATCGCGCGATGAATTAAGGCTGCCGCAACACTGGAGTCGACACCGCCAGACAAGCCCAGAATGACCTCTTCATCACCGACTTGTTTGCGAATATTCTCAACCGCTTCTGCAATGTAGTCACCCATTACCCAGTCAGGCTTGCATTGGCAAACCTCATGCACAAAGCGCTCAATGATCGCAGTGCCTTGAATGGTATGCGTGACTTCCGGATGAAACTGAAATGCGTAGAAGCGACGCTCTTCATCTGCCATGCCAGCAATTGGACAAGACTCAGTAGAGGCCATCAACTTAAATGCAGGCGGCATTGAAGTGACTGAGTCGCCATGACTCATCCAGACCTTCAAAATCCCATGACCTTCGCTAGTGGAGAAGTCCTGAATACCTTTGAGCAAATTCGTATGCCCATGAGCACGAACTTCAGAGTAACCAAACTCACGCGCTTTACCCAAAGACTCTGCGGAAGCAACTGCACCACCCAATTGGGTAGCCATAGTTTGCATGCCGTAGCAAATTCCCAAAACAGGTACGCCAAGCTCAAAAACAATTTGGGGTGCACGAGGACTACCGGCTTCAGTTACCGAACTAGGGCCGCCAGAGAGAATAATGCCTTTGCCACCTTGCTCCTGAACAAACTTACGAATGAACTCAGGGTCGCAATCGTAGGGATGGATCTCTGAATACACGCGTCCATCACGTACACGCCGAGCAATCAGTTGAGTTACTTGTGAACCAAAGTCGAGAATCAGTATTTTGTCGTGCACGAAAAGGTCAGCCTTTATTTCAGCTTTTTTTAGTTGTTAATCAATATGGTAATTTGGCGCTTCTTTAGTGATCTTCACGTCATGAACATGCGACTCACGCACGCCAGCTGAAGTGATTTCTACGAAGTTGGCTTTTTCATGAAGCTCATCAATGGTCTTACAACCAAGATAGCCCATAGAAGAACGAATGCCGCCAGTGAGCTGATGCAAGATTGCCAACACGCTACCTTTGTATGGCACCTGACCCTCAATGCCTTCTGGCACTAACTTTTCTGCATTCGCAACGATGTCGCTTTGGAAATAACGATCAGCAGAACCATCCGCCATCGCGCCCAAAGAACCCATACCGCGATAGCTCTTGTAAGAACGTCCTTGGTACAGGAACACTTCACCAGGAGCTTCTTCAGTGCCAGCAAACATACCGCCCATCATGACTGAACTAGCGCCAGCAGCCAATGCTTTTGCAACGTCACCTGAGTAACGTATGCCACCATCAGCAATCAATGGAATGCCAGTACCCTTAAGTGCAGTTGCCACATTCACAATCGCAGTGATTTGTGGGACACCTACACCAGCAACAATACGCGTTGTACAGATTGAGCCAGGACCAATACCCACCTTGACACCATCAGCACCATGATCAGCCAATGCCTTAGCGGCATCACCTGTAGCGATATTGCCGCCAATCACTTGTACATGAGGATAGTTTTGCTTAACCCACTTCACGCGATCTAATACGCCTTGGCTATGGCCATGGGCAGTATCCACAACGATCACATCAACACCAGCGCGCACCAATAACTCAATACGCTCATCGTTATCAGGGCCAACGCCTACTGCGGCGCCAACGCGCAATTTACCTTCGCCATCTTTACAAGCATTCGGGTGTTCAGTTGCCTTGAGAATGTCTTTAACGGTAATGAGGCCACGCAGTTCAAACTTGTCGTTGACAACCAATACGCGCTCTAAACGATGATGACTCATTAAGCGCTTTGCTTCATCTAATGAGCAGCCTTCTTTCACGGTAATCAAACGCTCACGTGGAGTCATCTTGGTTTTTACTGGGGCATCTAAGTCCTCTTCGAAACGCAAATCGCGATTCGTAATAATGCCAACAACCTCTTTACCAACGAGCACTGGGAATCCTGAGAAACCATGCTCACGAGAAAGTTGGATCACCTGACGCAAAGTGACATCTGGGCTAATCGTGATTGGATCACGCAGGACACCAGATTCATATCGCTTTACTTTAGCTACTTCACGCGCTTGCTCAGCGGGCTTTAAGTTTTTATGAACAATGCCAATGCCACCTTCACTAGCCATGGCGATTGCCAAACGACCTTCAGTGACGGTATCCATAGCGGCGGACACCAATGGTGTATTAAGTGAAATGTCTCGAGTTAACTTACTTGCCAAGCTGGCATCCCGAGGGAGTACCGATGAATAAGCCGGTACGAGGAGCACATCGTCAAAAGTGAGTGCTTTTTGAATGAGTCGCATGCAAAACCCCTAGTCGCAAAAACAGATTATAGCCTCCTAGCCTTTCTTTTAGCTGCGGCAGCCTGGAATTTGGCATCTTGGTTCTGGTTGGCCTTCTTCCGTCGCACTGTTTTAGGGTCAATTAGTAGCGGGGAATAGAGTTCTAAGCGATCTCCAGCATAAATGGGGCTATCCCAGTCCTTACGCTTGCCAAAAACCCCAAAGCACCCCTTTCTAGCTAAAACAGGGTCGTCTGGACCAACTGCTATCCCAGCCTTTATCAGAGCCAGGCCAACCGTTGGCAACTCGTCAACCCCCAGAATGAGCTTGAAAGACCTAAGACATGGTTCGCCCTGCCTAGCATCACAGAGGATGAGGTCAAGCGCGTGCTCAGCCATAGAGGTCTTCTGCCCGCTTTACGAAGCAGTCTACAAAGGTGCCCGCAATATGACCAAACACCGGACCAATAATCTTGTCCAAAATGACACTCTTAAATTCCCAATGGAGCTTGAACTCGACTTTGCAAGCGTCTTCTCGCAAGGGAATGAAGTTCCACTGCCCAGAAAAATGCTTAAACGGACCATCCACGAAGACCATATCAATCGTTTCGGGGCGGTGATTCACATTTCGAGTATGAAAATACTGGGTAATGCCCTTGAAATGAATATTGATTTTGGCGTCAAGCACGGTCTCAGTCTGCTCAAAAATTTCTACCCCACCACACCAAGGCAGGAACTCAGGATAGCGGGCGACATCGGTCACTAAGCCGTACATGCGGTCGGCTGATTGACCAATTAAAACGGTCTTGTAGACGTCTGCCATAATCGTTCTTGAGAGCTAAATAAATATGAGTATCGTCGATAACAAAAAAGCCTTCTTTGATTATTTTATCGAGGAGCGCTTTGAGGCAGGGCTTGTGCTGGAAGGCTGGGAAGTAAAAGCCATCCGCGCAGGTCGCGTGCACGTCAAAGAAGCGTATGTCATCATTCGCCAGGCGGAGCTATTCTTAATCGGCTGCCACATCACCCCTCTACTCTCAGCCTCCACCCATATCGTTCCAGATAGCACCCGCACCAGAAAGCTCCTACTCAATGCCATTGAGATCCGTAAGCTCATTGGCAAAGTAGAGCAAAAGGGCTATACCCTGGTACCGCTGAACCTACATTTCTCCAAAGGCAATGTGAAGTGTGAAATTGGCCTTGCCAGAGGCAAAAAGCAGCATGACAAACGCGCAGCCACCAAGGAACGTGAGTGGGAAGTCCAAAAGGGCCGAATCGCTAGAGGCGATTTAAACGCCTAAGCCGCTAAAAACTGGGTTAGACTGCCCTTAGGGTGAATATTTGAGTATTTATGCACTTTTATGGTGCAATTCAGCACCAAGCTGCTTCAAGTCACTCATTCCAGCTTTTATAAAGGCATTAGTTTAGTAACTATGAAATTGCCTTTTGACGAAATGCTCGATGCCGCAGGCAAAGCGCGCCCTCACTACCAAATTTTTCACAATTGGCTAAAACAGCAAAGTGACACCCTCATGGGTCTCAAACGCGCTGAAGCTGATTTGATCTTTAGAAGAGTGGGCATTACCTTTGCCGTCTATGGAGATGACCTAGGATCAGAGAGAACGATTCCTTTTGATCAAGTACCCCGTATATTTACTGCCAAAGAGTGGGAGCAATTAGAGGCTGGATTACGTCAACGCGTCAAAGCACTCAATCGCTTTATCTACGACGTGTATCACGACGAAGAAATTATTAAGGCGGGCATTGTTCCCGCAGAGCAAATTTATAACAATGCGCAATATCGGCCTGAGATGCGCAACGTCAGCGTGCCGCGTGATATCTATGCGCAAATTGCTGGGATCGATATCGTACGCGCAGGTGAAGGTGAGTTCTATGTATTAGAAGATAACCTGCGTGTTCCTTCCGGCGTGTCTTACATGGTTGAAGATCGCAAGATGATGATGCGACTCTTCCCAGACCTCTTTCAGAAATATCGCATTGCTCCTGTAGAGCATTACCCCGATCTTTTATTGGAATGCCTCAAGTCAGTTAAGCCGGATGATGTTAAAAAACCAAACGTTGTTGTTCTCACTCCTGGCATGTATAACTCTGCTTACTTTGAGCATAGCTACCTTGCGCAGCAGATGGGTGTTGAATTAGTGGAAGGTAAAGACTTGTTTGTAAAAAATGAGCAAGTCTTTATGCGTACCACCCAAGGCCCTGAGCGGGTTGATGTGATCTATCGTCGCGTTGATGATGACTTCTTGGATCCACTGGCATTTCGCTCCGACTCTACCTTAGGCGTTGCAGGGCTCTTGTCCGCGCATCGTGCTGGAAACGTGACATTAGCAAATGCGATTGGTACCGGAATCGCCGATGACAAATCTATTTATCCCTATGTACCCGAGATGATCGAGTTTTATCTTGGTGAAAAACCGATTCTGAATAACGTACCCACATTCCAATGTCGCAAGACAGATGACCTAGCCTATACCTTGGCCAATCTGGATAAGCTAGTTGTTAAGCTCACGCATGGCGCAGGTGGTTATGGCATGTTAGTTGGTCCAGCTTCAACCAAAGCAGAGATTGAAGAGTTTAGAACTCACCTGATAGCTAATCCAGATAAATATATTGCTCAACCTACTTTGGCGCTATCGACCTGCCCTACTTTCGTAGAGTCAGGCGTTGCACCAAGGCATATCGACTTAAGACCTTTCGTTCTCTCAGGCAAAACCATCAAGATGGTTCCTGGTGGGCTGACTAGGGTTGCACTTAAAGAAGGCTCTTTAGTAGTGAACTCCTCCCAAGGCGGTGGAACTAAAGATACCTGGGTGTTGGAAGAGTAATAGGAATAAGAAAACATGCTAAGTCGTACCGCTGATTGTCTTTATTGGATGGCTCGCTACACCGAGCGCGCAGAGAATACTGCCCGCATGCTCGACGTCAACCATCAAACCTCTCTTCTTCCCCAGCCAGCAGAATTTTTAGAGCAGAGCTGGAAAAAACTACTCACGATCTCTAAGCTGGAAGAAGCCTTCCTCAGTAAATATGATGTTGTGAATCGTGAAAATGTTTTGGACTTCATGATTTATGAAACTAGCAACCCTTCGAGTATTGTTTCTTGTTTGTATGCTGCACGTGAAAATGCGCGCGTTATTCGAGGCAAGATTACTTCGGAAGTTTGGGAAACGCAGAACACCACTTGGCTTGAGCTACAACGCATCTTAGAAGCAAGACATCAAGCAGATCCTAGTCGCCTTTTAGAGTGGGTGAAGCACCGCTGCCACCTTTTTAGAGGCGTTCTCTATGGCACGATGCTCAAGAATGAGGCCTTTTACTTTATTAACGTGGGAACCTTGCTAGAGCGCGCCGACAATACCGCACGTATTCTGGAAACCAAGTATGAAGATCAGGCTGCACTCAAAGTATTAAACCCAAACAAAGGCTCTGACGAAGGATCTGATGGGAACTTCTTTGATTTTTATCACTGGGCAGC
>CANBSM010000100.1 GCA_947372155.1 Burkholderiaceae bacterium | reverse complement strand
GGCATTTAAAGCCCTTATTTATGCTTTATGATGTCTTATGCTTAATTTTGTATACAAATATAGGGTTTAGGGGATTCTAATATGGCAGCGATAGAACAGCCTAATTCTCAGAACTTACATGAGGGCACCTTTCAAAAGCTCAGATCACTCTTGGTTGAAGGAAAAATCGCGCCCGGTAGCAAACTCAATGAAAGAGAGCTCGCTGAGAGCCTGAACGTTTCTCGCACCCCTATTCGGGAGGCTATTCGTCGTTTAGCTGCAGAAGGTTTAGTAGAGCTGATTACCAATCGCGGTGCGATCGCGGTGCAACTCAGTCTTGCCGATGTATTAAATACATTCGATGTGATTGCTGACCTCGAAGGATTCTCTGGCGAATTGGCAGCCAAAAATATTAGCGATGCCACCCTCTCTGAATTAGAAGCACTTCAATATGAAATGATGGCCTCGTATGCACGGCGTGATTTATCGAGTTACTACAAACTCAATCTACGCATTCACCATCTGATTAATCAGGCGGCAAATAACCCTGTTTTATCCAAACTCTTTACTCAAGTTAATGCGCGTATTGAAGCATTACGCTTTCGCTCTAATCAAGATGGCGTCAAGTGGGAAAAGGCCGTGGAAGAACATCAAGAAATGCTCGATGCCCTTAAGGCGCGAGATAGTGTCCGCATGCGCAAAATCATGATCCAGCACGTCATCAATAAACGCGATGTGGTTGCTCAATTACTTCAATCAGAATCTCAGCTAGAAACTACCAAATCATGAACAAACCCTTAGACCTTAAAGAACTCATGGTGGATCAGGTAGAGCTAGCCAAGCGCTTACGCCAAGAGACTTCTGGTGAAGTGATGACTGATAGCGCGAGTCGCGGACGCTATGCGACTGATGCCTCCATCTATCAGGCGATGCCAGTTGCTGTTTTTGTACCGAAAACTGCCGAAGATATTGCCAGCGCCATTCAGATTGCTGCTGAAATAGGTGTGCCTGTTCTGCCTCGTGGTGGCGGCACTAGCCAGTGCGGTCAAACCACCGGTGCAGCGCTCGTTATTGATAACACCAAATATTTCAGAAACGTTTTAGATCTCAACCTTGATAAAGCTTATGTTGAAGTTGAACCCGGCATTGTTCTCGACCATCTCAATGGTGCACTCAAGCAACACGGTCTATGGTATCCAGTCGATGTTTCTACGGCGGGACAAGCCACGATTGGCGGTATGGCAGGCAACAACTCTTGTGGTAGCCGCTCGATTGCTTACGGCAATATGGTGCACAACGTATTAGGTATTGATGCCTGGCTAGCAGATGGCAGAATTGCCAACTTTAGTGATTACGCAAGCAGTACTGGAACCGCCAAGCAATTAGGTGATTTCGTTAAAGATCTAGCCACCAACCTTCAGCCAGAAATCGAAGCACGCTTTCCGAAAGTGCTTAGACGCGTAGCTGGGTATAACCTCGATATCTTTCATCCACAGAGTGAGTTGCCTTACACAAAAGATGGCAGCGTTAACCTTGCGCACCTTTTAGTGGGTAGCGAAGGAACTCTTGGGTACTTTAAGTCCCTCAAACTCAAACTTGCACCTTTACCGCAGCATAAGGTGCTGGGTATTGTGAACTTCGCCAGCTTTTACAAAGCAATGGATAGCGCTCAGCATATTGTGAAGCTCGGCCCTACCGCTGTTGAGTTGGTCGATCGCACCATGATTGATTTAGCACGTAGCAATCCGAGTTTTAAGAAGACTATCGAAACAGCCTTAATCGATCACACAGCACAGACTCCTGAAGCGATCTTATTGGTGGAGTTTTCTGGCGAGGCGCATGCACCATTGCTTGAGAAGCTCAAAGCATTACAAGAGTTGATGAGTGATTTAGGTTTGCCGGGATCTGTTGTGCCAATGCCTGACGCTGGTTTGCAAAAGAATTTATGGGAAGTGCGTAAGGCAGGACTGAACATCATGATGAGTCTTAAAGGTGATGGCAAGCCTGTGAGCTTTATTGAAGACTGCGCTGTTCCCCTAGAAAGCTTGGCTGAATACACTCAAGCCTTAACGGACGTATTTTCTAAATATGGCTCACGTGGCACTTGGTATGCCCATGCTTCTGTGGGTACATTGCATGTACGCCCTATTCTGGATATGCGCAGAGACGGCGCCCAGAAGATGCGTGCGGTTGCTGAAGAGGCTTCTGCCTTGGTGCGCAAATACAAAGGCGCTTATAGCGGTGAGCATGGTGATGGTCTTTGCCGTGGCGAATGGATCTCTTGGCAGTTTGGACCCAAAATCACTGAAGCTCTCGCAGAGATCAAACATGCTTTTGATCCCAAGGGCTTATTTAATCCCGGTAAGATTGTTGATCCTCCTAAGATGGATGATGCGAGCAACTTTAGATTTCCACCAAGCTACAAAGTGATTCCATTGCAGCCAGCGTTGGATTGGTCTGCTTGGAATGTGCAAAACGATGCTGTCACAGAAGCCACTACTGCCCCTGGCACGGGTGGCGATCCAGCGATGGGCTTAGCCAAAGCAGTTGAGATGTGTAACAACAATGGTCACTGTCGCAAGTTTGATGCTGAAGTCATGTGCCCAAGCTATCGCGTGACCCGTGACGAGAAACACCTCACCCGCGGCAGAGCAAACACATTGCGTCTAGCGCTTTCGAGTCAACTGGATATCAAAGATGAGAGCTCGCCGCTCGGTAGCGATGCGATTAAAGAAGTCATGGAGCTATGTGTGAGCTGTAAGGCTTGCCGTCGTGAGTGCCCTACTGGCGTAGACATGGCTAAGATGAAGATTGAGTTCCTCTCTGCTTATAAGAAGCGTGTAGGCCACTCATTGCGAGACTTGGCAGTTGCCTATTTACCCAAATACGCCAGCATGATTAGTGCCACTCCATTCCTGCCGGCCTTACTCAACTTACGCAATCACATTAAACCCATTGCAACACTACAAGAGTGGGTCATGGGAATTTCTGCACAAAGAAGCTTACCGATATGGAAGAGCAAGACTTTCTGGAACCAGAAAG
>CANBSM010000099.1 GCA_947372155.1 Burkholderiaceae bacterium | reverse complement strand
AGGTGCCGCACTTGCCATGGTGACCTGTGCATCTGAGTGAAAAACTGCGATTGCTTTACGTCCAGCAGGTGATTTCGGGCTATGGTGAACGGTACGCACCCCCTTAAAAAAGGTATCCCAATCTTTTAACACCCAAATATATTCATGCTCTTGATTTTTACGTCTAAATGTTCTCGACATAACAAACTCCTCTTACTTTTATTTACTAGTTACATCATGTCGATCTCCTTCGAAAAAATTAAACAATAAAAAACGCAGTCATATTTAGTGACTGCGTTTATTTTAAAGAGCGGAAAAACCATACTCAAATAATGGTACCTAGATGAATCACTTCTCTAGTGCCCCATAAATTACTGCGTTAAGTTGCTCACGATGCACCTTACGAATTTCTCCTGGCGCAACACCCATCATCACAACAACCATCTGCTCTTTTGGATCAGCCCAGAAGATAGTTCCGTAAGCGCCATTCCAGGTGAAATCTCCAACGTTACCGTTGATAGCTGATAAGCCTCTATCAGTGCGAACTGCGACGCCCAAACCGAATCCATAACCCATACGTCCTGGCTCAGTACCACTCACATTGTTCTTAATGTCTTTATTGAGATGGTTTGACGTCATGAACGCAACCGTCTGCGGGCCGAGTACGCGCCTACCTTCTAAGCTGCCACCATTCAGCAACATTTGTCCAAAACGAATGTAATCACCCGCAGTGGAATAGGCGCAGGAGCCACCACAATCAAACTTCACTTTCTGCGTATGAATATCCACCTTCTGTGGCTTGCCAGTCAATGGATCCAGTGCGAGTGGCTGCGCTAAACGAGGACGATCTTTTTCGGCAAGATCAAAAGTGGTGTTGGGCATGCCCACCTTATTCCAAATACGCTCTTGCATGATGGCGCCCAAGGATTTGCTAGCAATTTTTTCTTCAATAATGCCAAGCACATCTAAACCAAAACCATAATCCCAAGCAGTACCAGGCTCATACAACAATGGTGCGCTAGCCAATTTATCAATAAATTCTTGAGCAGTGTATTGAGCTGCTGCTGGTGCAGAGCCGGCAGGATACATCTTATGTATTGGCGTGGCACCGCGACCGCCATACGTTAAGCCATTGGTATGGCGCATGAGATCTTGGACAGTAATCGGATTTTTAGCTGGAATTAAATTGAGCTTTCCATCACTATCAACTTGGCCTACTTTCATATCCTTAAATTGTGGCAACCAATTAGAGATCGGCGCATTTAAGGGAAGTTTGCCTTCCTCATAAAAAGTTAAGGCACTGACTGAGGACATGACTTTAGTCATCGATGCCAAATTGAAAATGGCATCCGTAGTCATCGGTTTATTGTTTGCCTTATCTAAATATCCATAAGGCTTAAAGATTGTGAGCTTGCCATTTTTAGAGATCGCTAGAACTGCACCGGCCATATTATTGGCGGCAATTTGATCGGCAAAGAACGCATCGATTCTCTTAAGGCCTTCTTGGCTAAATCCTTGCCCTGGGGTGGTGCTCAAGGGCAATGGTGCTTTTGAGGTGTCCGCTGCAAACAGCGTTGCGCTAGTTAATAAACCAGCAATAAGGCTGATTGCCTGTAATTTCTTCATCTTTTGTCTCCGCTATTGTTTATTTAATGCACTACCTGGGGCTTTTTTATCCCTCTGAGCCTATTGAAGCAGACTTTTGAGAAAAACGACCAAATTAGACTCTTTTATATCTATTTATATATATAGAATCAACTTTTAATTATTTGTAGAAATATCTATCAAATATGACAATAGCAATCTTATGTATAAATACGATGCCATTGACCAAACCCTTGTAGATCAACGGGTTGCCCAATTCCGCGACCAAGTTGCCCGACGTTTAGACGGAACTCTGGCCGAAGAAGAATTCCGCCCCCTGCGCCTACAAAACGGCTTGTATCACCAACGGCACGCTTACATGCTGCGCGTTGCCATCCCTTATGGCTTATTTAGCGCCAAACAATTACGCACTCTGGCGCTCATCTCTGAAAAGTATGACCGTGGTTATGGCCACTTCACAACGCGCCAGAATATTCAATACAACTGGGTAACACTAGAAGATACTCCCGATATCTTGGCTGAGCTTGCCAAAGTAGAGATGCATGCAATTCAAACATCGGGCAACTGTATTCGTAACATCACAAGCGATGCCTTTGCTGGCGTTGCTGCAGATGAGTATGTAGATACTCGCCCGATTTGCGAGCTATTGCGTCAGTGGTCAACACTGCATCCAGAGTTTGCACACTTACCGCGTAAATTTAAGTTTGCAGTGAATGGCGCTAAAGAAGATCGCACTGTATTACTGTGTCATGACGTTGGCATTGAACTTAAGAAAAATGCTGCTGGCCAATTAACGGCTGACATCTATGCAGGCGGCGGCATGGGTCGCACCCCGATTCTTGGATCCCTGATTAAACAAGAGCTCCCATGGAATGTGCTGCCAAGCTATCTCACTGCTTTACTACGCGTATACAACCGCTTTGGCAGAAGAGACAACCTCTATAAAGCCCGTATCAAGATTTTGGTGAAGGCCTTAGGACCAGAAGAATTCGCACGTCAAGTTGAAGGTGAATGGGCGTACATTAAAGATGGTGACGATAACTTTACTCAATCTGAGTGGGATCGTGTTGCCAAGCATTTTACAAAGCCTGCCTACAAAGCATTGCCAGCATTAACCAATAAACAGATTATTAATGCTGCCGCTGAAACCGACCGAGCAGCATTTGCACGTTGGTTAGAGCGTAATGTCAAACCACACCAAGTGGCAGGTTATGCCAGCGTGATTCTGTCACTCAAACCTCATGGCACAGTAGCGCCGGGTGATGCTACCACTGCGCAGATGAATGCCATTGCTGATCTTTCTGATCAATACAGTTTTGGTGAGTTGCGTGTCACTCATGAGCAAAACTTGGTATTGGCCGATGTTGAGCAAGACAAATTATCTGAACTCTGGCAAGAAGCTAAGAAGCAGAAAGTTGCTTTACCTAACGTTGGCCTATTAACCGACATCATTGCCTGTCCTGGTGGTGATTTCTGCTCCCTGGCTAATGCAAAGTCATTGCCTATTGCCAAAGCGATTCAAGAGCGCTTTGATGATTTAGATTATTTATTTGATTTGGGCGACATCAGCCTGAATATCTCTGGCTGCATTAACTCCTGCGGTCATCACCACGTTGGCAATATCGGTGTGCTCGGTGTCGATAAAGATGGCGAAGAGTGGTATCAAATCACTTTGGGTGGTGAGCAAGGTAACAATGCCTCGATTGGCAAAGTGATTGGGCCTTCTTTCTATGCTGATGAAATTCCAGACGTCATTACCAATGTAATCAACACTTATGTAGGCGAGCGTAATGGCGATGAGCCTTTCATTGAGACCTATCGTCGCATAGGGGTAACACCATTTAAAGAGGCGGCCTATAAAAATGCAAAGAAAAAAGAAAAAGGCGTTCAAGTAGTTTCTGGAGAAGCATCATGAACCAAATTAACCTTAGCTCTCATCCAGAGATTTTGCATTTTCCAAAAGGTGGTAAACCTTCACTTTCCCCCAATGAATGGCAAGTGTGGAGTGGCAGCCAAGATGAAGGTGGATTGCCCGATCCTGAGTATGGCACCCATAAGATATTGGTGCCATTTACTTGGTGGATAGAGCATCACCACGAAAGTGATATCGAAGCCCGTGCAAAAGCCGGCCAAATTGGTGTTTGGTTTGCCACTGATGATGACATCCTCAAACACGCCGATGTGATTGAAGCAGGCAAAAAGGTATGGCCTTTAATGGCTGCGCACTTCCCCATTTTTAGAGATGGCAGAAGCTTTAGTACAGCCGCCCTATTGCGTGATCGCTTTGCCTGGCAGGGTGAGATTCGTGCAATTGGTGATGTACTCATTGATCAACTCTTACAAGGCGCACGTGTTGGCTTTGATAGCTTTGCTTTGCGCCCTGATCAAAACCTAGATGTTGCCTTGAAGCAATTTGCTTTGTATACAGTGACTACTCAAAATAGCTGGCGAGATAAACGCGCCACTTTAAGCGTGTAAGCAACAGAAAACATGACTAAAGTTTCTACCAATAACAACAATACGCTTGGAAAAGTGTATTTAGTAGGTGCTGGCCCAGGTGCAGTAGATCTCATTACTCTGCGCGGCGCTAAGCTTTTGGAGAAGGCTGACATCGTATTCTTCGATGCCCTGGTTGATCCAGAGATGCTGAAACTCTGTCCACAAGCTGAGAAGATCGAAGTAGGTAAGCGTTGCGGCAAGCTATCTTCAGCACAGCATTTCATTAATAAGCGCTTGGTAGATGCAGCACAAAAGCACCAAATCATTGTGCGCCTCAAAGGCGGTGATCCGATGCTCTTTGGTCGTGCCGATGAAGAAATTCAGACTCTCAAAGCGGCCGGCATTGAAGTTGAGGTAGTGCCTGGCATTACTGCAGCGCTTGCTGGTGCGGCAAGCATTCAGCAATCACTAACATTGCGTGGTGTATCGCGTAGTGTGGCCTTTGTCACCTTAGCCCAGGGCGCTGAAAATGTGGCTCCTGGACAGCCGATCTCCAATCCTACTGCCGATACCCTGGTATATTACATGGGTCGCAAAGATGCAGCACGTATTGCGCAGCAATTGATTGAGCAAAGCCCTAACCAAAGCGGTAATACTCCTGTACAAATTCTAGAAGCGGTGAGCACTCCACGTGAGCGTTTATGGACTAGCACCCTGGAAGAATTGGCTGCTGGCAAAGCAGATCAGTGGTTTGATAGCAGCTCGCCTGCGCTCATCATGATTGGTGAGGCACTTGCAGAGCGCAACATAAGCAATAAACAGGTGCCAAACGATTCAACCTTAACTTTTGTGGCTCCAACTATTCCAAAGAGCAAAGCAGCTTAATACAAACTCTTTACGCCGCAAGCGCCAATAAGGTAATGGCAGTGGGTGCCAATTCTGGATGCTGCTGGAATTTTTGCTCCACCTCCCAAATATCAACTGCCTCTTGCATGTGCAGCCAACTCTGAGGTGTTCCGCCAATCACTCGCGCGATGCGTACGGCCATTTCTGCGCTAATACCTCTTTTCTCATGCAGGATCTCTGAAACAGTAAGGCGACTCACCCCTAGGTGACTTGCAAGAACCGCTTGAGTAACGCCAAGAGCCGGCAATACATCTTCACGGAGAATTTCTCCGGGATGCGTAGGCCTACGATTTATATTTCTTAAACTCTTCATTAATTTCTTCATTAGTGATAATCCTCCAAATCTACATATACTGCATTTTCACCATCAAATTTAAATGTCAGCCGCCAGTTACCAGAAACAAGTACAGCAAAGGTCTTTTTTCTTTTACCCTGCAGCTGATGAAAGCGATAGCCCGGCAAATCCATATCCTCAGGAATAACTGCTGCATCCAACCTATCCAGCATGCGAATCAGGCGAGCGGCATGCTGCGCTGGGATTGCCTTGTAACTTCCTTTTGAAAAAAAGAGCCCTAAACCTCGATGACTAAAAGATTGGATCATTAACACCCCTAATACTCAATCTCTTATTGTAATGTATTTAATTACACTGTAATGTATATCATTACATTTAGCAAGGTCTTAATTAAGACCCAATTGCCTCAAACAAACTAAGTGCTTCTTGCGCCAAATTCAATAATCGCTTGCAAGACAGCCAAATCCTCACCAACGGCCGGCGTAGCACTTAATGTCACGCTGGGGAATTTACCCCCGCACTCTTCTAGTAAAACTGGAAAGTCATTTCGTAAGTGGCCGCCCTGTCCAAAGAAAACTGGCACGATAGTCAATTCAGTAGCACCTTTAGCGCTCAGACTGGCAACCGCCTCTTCCAATGAAGGCTGCATCATTTCTAAAAAAGCGAGTTCCACAGGGGTGGCAGGATGCTGCTCTTGCCATAAGGCAGCCAGGCGATCAAAAGGCTCACGCCAGCGGCTATCGCGGGCTCCGTGCCCAAATAAGATAATGGCTTTCATAGATGGCTATACACTCTCATTAATATGCTTTATCCGATAGCTTAACCTTATTTTGAAGATGAGATCAGACAGCCTATGACTAACTTACTCAGCCAAACTTGGTTCATCGCGCTCATGAGCGTAACGCTGATTGGAGCAGTTCTCTCAGCCGTTCACCATGCTGAAGTGATTGCTCATAAAACCGGTGAACCATTTGGCACCTTGATACTGTCCATTAGCGTCACTATTATTGAAGTGTCACTCATCATCTCCATGATGCTCACTGGTCACGAAGGATCTGAGTTCATTGCCAGGGATGCAGTGTTTGCGACGGTCATGATTGTGATCAACGGTGTGATTGGCCTCTGTATTTTTATGGGTGGCTTAACGCATCACGAGATGACTTTCCGTAATGAGGGCACCAATTCAGCATTGGCGGTATTAACTGCATTGGCTACTTTTATTTTGGTCATGCCAATTGTGACTATCAGCACACCTGGGCCAGACTTCACAAAGAGCCAGCTTGCTTTTGCAGGCATAGCTTCATTTGCGCTTTACATTGCATTTTTATTCTTCCAAACAGTTAGTCATCGCGACTACTACCTGCCGAAGAGGGTGGATAAGAAAACAGATAGTAACGTTCATGCTCAAAAGCCCAGCGGACTGAAGACGGCAGTTAGTGGCGTTCTGTTATTGCTATCCCTAATAACAGTAGTTGGGCTTGCAGAGCTACTCAGCCCCGCCATTGAGCGCGGTGTTGCAGCTGCAGGCGCACCCAAAACGATTGTGGGTATTGCGATTGCGCTGTTGGTATTAATGCCAGAGGGCTTTGCGGCTGTTAGAGCGGCTAAGGCCAATCGCTTGCAAAGCAGTTTGAACTTAGCTTTGGGTTCGGCTTTAGCCAGCATTGGCTTAACCATTCCGACGGTTGCAGCCATTGCGATCTTCTTTAATCTCCCACTAAGCCTAGGTATTAGCGATCTAAATATGACACTAATGTATCTGTCATTCTTTATCGGAGCTTTAACACTCGCGATTGGCAGAACCACCCTTTTACAAGGGATAGTTCATATCATCATCTTCTTGGAATATCTCTTCTTAAGCTTAGT
>CANBSM010000098.1 GCA_947372155.1 Burkholderiaceae bacterium | reverse complement strand
AAAAGTGCCTTCATAACCACCGTGCAGGTATACCATCGGAGAATCAGGTTCCTCGATGACATTGTTTTGCGCATCGGTTAACTTATAGCGAAGGGATACGATAGTATTTTTTTCAATCTTCATGCGGAATTTGTCGAACATTCGTTTTTAATCAGTTTCTAAACAGCTTTTTACTTTATGACCTCATTTTACTTGAGCAAACCCTATGAACCGCCTCAGGCTCCCTCAAAACTCCCTTTAGGCGAGCCCTGGGCCTTATTTGGGGGTATTAGCCCAGACCAGTTCATGGCACGATATTGGCATAAAAAGCCTCTTCTCATCCGCGGGGCGATTCCGGCATTTGCCCTTTCGGCTCACGCCGGTGGACTCCTGGATAGCCCAATTCCCACCAAAGAGTTACTCAAATTTGCCCTGCAAGATGAGGTAGAGGCTCGCTTGGTTAAATCCAATCCATGGAGTTTTGATAGCGGACCGTTTACTAAAAGGGCAATTCCATCGATCGACAAGCCCGACTGGACTTTATTGCTTCAAGGAATGGAGGCCCATCATCCAGCAGCTGCAAACATTCTGTCTTGGTTCCGCTTTATTCCTGATGCGCGCTTAGATGACTTAATGATTAGCATTGCTGGTATTGGAGGCGGTGTTGGCCCCCACTTTGATTCTTACGACGTCTTCCTGATTCAAATGTCTGGTAGAAGGCAGTGGAAAATTTCAGAACAAAAAGATCTGAGCCTCAACCCTAATCTACCGCTAAAAATTCTGCGTAACTTTAAACCTGAGCAGGAGTGGACGCTAGAGCCTGGCGATATGTTGTATTTACCGCCTCATGTTGCTCATGATGGCATTGCACTAGATGCAGGTTGCCAAACATGGTCTGTTGGATTTCGTTCCCCCAGCTTTAAAGAATTACTGCAAGAAGGTTTGTGGCGCCTAGCCGAATCTTTGGAAGATATTCCCGCCCTAGAGAGCAAGTTTGCAGATCCTAAACAAGGCGCAACTCATAGTGCAGAGCAATTGCCCGAAGAGCTCATCAAACAACTAGGCTCAAAGCTCAAAGAGCTAAAACTAGACCAAATTGATGGATTTTTACCTGGGATTACCGCCTATCTATCAGAACCCAAACAACAAGCCCTTTTTGACGCCCCCGATAGACCCCTAAAACCGAATGCATTCCTTAAGAAACTTGGGTCTAACAGACTTCTCCCCCATGCACAAACCCGTATTCTGAGCCTTGGAAAACAGGTGTATTGCAATGGAGAATCCATGACCCAGGGACAAGCTCCCGATATTCTTTCGGCCTGGCAGAGCCTCTCGGCACATAAAGAACTCAGGGTGGGCAAACTCAAACAGCTTGGTCAATCCAGCCTTTATGAGGCTTATTTAGCCGGATGGTTGGTTTTTGAACACTGAATACGGAGATGGATATAATATTTACTGGAAACTACTTAGGGGCAATCCCTCGGTATATCCAAAGAACAATTACCGGTAATTGTTATTAATTTTTTTAAAGGAATTTACAAATGAAGAAGTCACTCGTATTCGCTGCTATGTTAGCAATCGCCTTGGCCGCTTGCGGTAAAAAAGAAGAAGCAAAACCTGCTGAAGCTCCTGCTGCTGCTCCAGCTGCTCCTGCTGCTGAAGCTCCTGCTGCTGCTCCAGCTCCAGCTGCTCCTGCTGCTGACGCTAAGAAGTAATCTTCTTCATGAAGAAAAAAAGCCGCTGAAAAGCGGCTTTTTTATTTGTCTTCAATAACTACTACCTTGTTAGTTGCTCCGTTAACAAAGTCAGCAATTGATAACCAGCAGGCGTATTTTCTGGCTTACCATCAGCGTTCTGCACATAAACATTTGCAGAATTCTCGCCAGTACTCTTCACAAGTACCTGATATTTTTTAGCCTTCATACCCGAATCATCTTTACTGCTAAAGAGATTAGAGAAGAAGCCCTTGGTGTCGCCCAAGTCCTTCGGATTAACGTAACGAACATAGTAAACACCAGTGGAACGATTGCGATCTTCAACAGTGAAGTTCGAGCGGTCCAATGCCAATCCAATATCGCGCCATGAACGATCAAAGCCAGTGGCTAGCTCGATGTAACCCTGATTGCTGCCCTCTTGCACAAACTTCGCTTTGGGGGTTTTAGGGCTTAGAGGAGCCGCAACCATTGCCCTGGCTTGCTCTTGAGTCATTCCCAAGCGCTCCATCAAGCGCGCCAAGAAAACAGCCTCTAACTCAGGATCATTGGGGCGCGGTGTCCAAAGAGTGGATATGCATGCTCCCCCCGGAGTATCGGTTACACATTTTTCAATCATGCCGCGATGGGTAATGTAAATCTCAGTCTCGCCAGGTTTGGATAGCTCTAAGCGTGTTTTGTATTTGTCCCGCTCACCAGTGTCATAGATTGAGTCTACTGCGCTGCCAACGACGGAGCGAATCCAATCTTGCGGGATCTTGGCGCGATTTTCAGCCCAATCGGTTTCCATAATTCCAGTAGATGGTGAGTCGATCACCAATAAGAAGCCATTCTCTTGCCAAAAATCTTTTACTTGCGGATAGAGTTCGGGGGCTGGTTTTTCAACTACCAGCCAACGACGCTCGCCATCACGAGCAATCCGCATCCCCGGAATACCAGTCATAACATTACTACGGATCTGTACCGATTTCTTGACAGCAGCATTGTATTCAGACATCGTGGCCGTTCCATCTTGAACAATATAACGGCGATCAGCCTGAGCGGTAATCAAGTCTGGAGGATAGGATAAATTTGGGCCACGCACAGCGCCCGCGCTCTTATAGTCAACGGTATCGTTACTGGTAACCGTCTTACACGCAGTCAATACAGCAGAACCGATAACGATTAAAATCAGAATCGAAAAATGTCGACGGGATAGTTGGAGCAAATTCATCATAGTAGGTTGGCCTGTTTTAGCGCTGCCTTCAAAGGCTCACGCAAAGAATTGCTTAAAGGTGTTAATGGCAAACGAATGCCTGCAGTGATCTTGCCCATTTCGTGTAATGCCCACTTCACTGGGATTGGGTTAGCCTCTGTGAACATGGCTTTATGGACTGCAATCAATTGATATTGAATTTCACGGGTTCTTTTCACATCATCTGACATAGCTGCTACGCAGAGCTCATGCATCAAACGCGGAGCAATATTGGCCGTGACAGAAATGTTTCCCTTGCCACCCATCAACATCAACATGGCTGCAGTCAGATCGTCGCCTGAAAATACGGAGAAGTCTTGATGTCCAGCACGCTTGAGATCATTAATCAATAAGGTGCCACGCTCTAAGCTACCTGTTGCCTCTTTAATACCAATAATGCCTGGCACACCCGCTAAACGGACGACCGTATCGCCAGCCAAATCAGCAACCGTTCTGCCAGGAACGTTATACAAAATCACTGGCAAATCAACCGACTCAGCAATCTTCTTAAAGTGAGCAAACATGCCATCTTGCGTTGGCTTGTTGTAATACGGTACTACCTGCAAGCTGGCATCCGCGCCAACCTGCTTAGCAAATTGAGTTAATTCAATCGCTTCAATCGTAGAGTTACCGCCAGTGCCAGCAATCACTGGAATACGTCCAGCAATCTGCTCCACTGTCACGCGAATGAGCTCGCAATGCTCTTCAACAGAAACTGTTGGAGACTCACCGCTAGTACCAACAATCACAATGCCGTCAGTACCTTCAGACACATGCCAATCCAACAAGGAACGCAAGCTAGCGTAATCCAAGCTGCCATCTTCGAACATGGGAGTCACGATAGCCGGCATACTGCCAGCGATGGGCTTTTTGCTACCTTTGGAATGAGCTGTATTTGTCACCGAATATGCACCGATTTTTAGCTGTCTTAACCCTGAAATTGTAACGGAATGCGC
>CANBSM010000097.1 GCA_947372155.1 Burkholderiaceae bacterium | reverse complement strand
CTGATCGTTCCTACACCTCTCCAGAGGCAACCGAAGAGCAATATATTCAAATGCTTGATGAGGTTGGTATGACCTACGGTGTGCTGATTCAAGTTAGCGTGAATGGCCAAGACAATGAGCCTATGCTTAAGGCGTTAAGGAATCATCCGCAGCGATTGCGTGGGGTTGCTGTGCCGCTCCTTGGTCAAGTAGATTCTTATTATCAAAAGATGAAGGATGCTGGTGTAGTTGGTGTTCGTATGAACCTCATGTTCTCTGGAGGTGGCTTAGATATTTCGAAGCTTGAAGAGTGCGATGCTCTAGCAAGAGATTGGGGTTGGCATATTCAATTTTTGTTAGATGCAAATGATCTTCCAATGCTAATGCCGCGTATGCAGAAGTTAAAGTCCATATTAATGATTGATCACATGGGCTACTTAAGAGCTTCTGTTGGTTTGGATTCGCCTGGTTTTAAAGCGCTCGTTGATTTGGTACGAGAGAGGGCATGGGTCAAAGTATCGGGCGCCTATCGTTTAACTGATCAAGCGCCTCCTTATGAAGATGTGGTTCCTTATGCACAAGCATTAATTGATGCCGCACCTGAGCGATGTGTATGGGGCTCCGATTGGCCGCATGTTGCTAATTGGGGTGTTATGCCATCAGTAGCGCAGCTACTTGAAAGTCTTGCGTTATATGCGCCCGCTGAAGCACTACGCAATCGAATTCTTTGCTCCAACCCACAAAATCTATATTTTTCATAATATGAAATGTCATTACGCTGCGTAAAATGCAGTGCAGTATGCGGTTGATCTTTTCATTCCAAGCAGTGAATAACTATTTCACATAGTAAAAATACAAATATAAGTTATTGAATTTAAATAACTAAATATTTTTAAAAATATCATAAATTTCCCTTGATTGCTTTTTTGAACTGTCTAAACTCTTATATAAGACATAAGACTTGAATGGGTCTTAAAGATCCTCAAATTTTGAAGTACTTGTTTAACTTAGGGAGAAAAACATGGCAGATCGCAAAGCAGAAATCGCAGCACTACAAAAAGACTGGGATACCAATCCACGCTGGAAAGGTATTACTCGTGGCTATACAGCCGAGGACGTAGTACGTCTTCGTGGTTCATTGAAGATTGAGCACACTTTAGCTAAGCATGGCGCTGAGCGTCTTTGGGAATTGGTAAACAACGAGGCCTACGTAAACTGTTTAGGTGCCTTGACTGGTGGTCAAGCAATGCAACAGGTTAAAGCTGGCGTACAAGCAATTTACTTGTCGGGTTGGCAAGTTGCTGCCGATGGTAACTCTTATGCAGCCATGTATCCAGACCAATCTTTGTATCCAGTAGATTCAGTTCCTAAAATGGTTGAGCGTATTAATAACTCATTCCAACGTGCTGATGAAATTCAAACAGCTAAAGGTATCAACAAAGGCGACGCTGGTTATATTGAATATTTTGCCCCAATCGTTGCTGACGCTGAAGCTGGTTTCGGTGGTGTATTGAATGCATTTGAATTAAGCAAAGCACTGATCAAGCAGGGCGCTGCTGGCGTTCACTTTGAAGATCAATTATCTTCCGTTAAGAAGTGTGGTCACTTAGGCGGTAAGGTATTGTTACCTACTGCTGAGTCAGTTCAGAAGTTGATCTCTGCACGTTTGGCTGCTGATGTGATGGGTGTTTCTACTATCATTTTGGCCCGTACTGATGCTGAAGCCGCTGACTTGTTGACTTCTGATTATGACGCGAATGACAAGCCATTCTTGACAGGCGAGCGCACACCAGAAGGTTTCTACAAAACACGCAAAGGCTTGGATCAAGCGATCTCACGTGGTTTGGCATATGCTGCTTACGCCGACATGGTTTGGTGTGAAACTGGTACCCCTGATCTTGATTTTGCTCGTCAATTTGCTGAAGCAATTCGTGCGAAGTTCCCAGGCAAGATGTTGGCCTACAACTGCTCACCTTCTTTCAACTGGAAGAAGAACTTAGATGACGCAACTATTGCTAAATTCCAACGTGAATTAGGTGCAATGGGTTACAAGTATCAGTTCATCACATTGGCCGGTATCCACTCTATGTGGTACAACATGTTCGACTTGGCTCAAGACTACATGCAGCGCGGCATGACTGCATACATCGAGAAAGTGCAAGAGCCAGAATTTGCTGCTCGTGACCGTGGTTACACATTCGTTTCACATCAGCAGGAAGTTGGTACTGGTTACTTCGATGATGTAACGACTGTTATCCAAGGTGGCAAGTCTTCTGTAACGGCATTAACGGGTTCTACTGAAGAAGAGCAGTTCCATTAAGAATCCCTAAGTAGTACGTTGTAAGCAGTGGCACCATACTGCCGCGGCACCTAAATGACCCCACAAGGGTGACTTAGGTGCCGTTTTCGTTTACATTCTTCAGATGACTAATTGCGTACTCTGTAAAGACAAACTCAAGCCCGAAGAGGGTCAACTCATATGGCGTGGAGATGACTGTCGAGTCATCTTGGTAAATGATGCTGATCTACCTGGATTCTGCAGGGTGATTTGGAATCGCCATGTGGCTGAGATGACCGACCTTACCCATGGCGAGCGGGAGCATTTAATGGCCCTTGTGTTTGCTGTAGAGGAGGTAATGCGCGACGTCATGCAGCCCGATAAGATTAATCTTGCTGCTCTTGGGAATGCGGTTCCACATATTCATTGGCATGTCATTCCGAGATATGTCGATGATGCCTTCTTTCCCGGGTCAATATGGTCAGTAAAAACGCAGCAAACATCAAATGTAATACTGGCTGCGAGAAGGCAAAGAGCGCTTGAATTGCCGCCGGCAATTCGGGTGGCAATTTCAGGATTATATTAAAGTGGTGATTTGGCTCAAAAGCCAAATAGCAGTACTTATAATAAAAATAGACGGAGACTTTTGTGATTCAAAAAATAATGCCTAGCGTAGTTGAGGCCTTGCGAGATATCGCTGATGGTTCGACTATCCTCGTTTCTGGATTTGGTGGTGCCGGCCTACCCATTTTTTTATTGGATGCGCTCCATGAACAAGGCGCTAAAGACTTGACCATAGTTAGTAATAACGCGGGTAACTCAGGAGTGGGAATTTCTAAATTGATAGGGGCTGGGCGCGTCAGAAAAATGGTGTGTTCTTTCCCTCGTCAGCCAGAGTCTGGTGCATTCGATGATCTCTATCGTGCTGGCAAGATTGAATTAGAGCTTGTTCCACAGGGAACTCTGGCCGAACGGATTCGTGCTGGTGGTGCTGGTATTGGTGGTTTTTATACGCCTACTGGTTTTGGTACTGAGCTGGCCAAGGATAAAGATATTCGTGAAATAGATAGCGTTAATCATATTTTTGAGAAGGCTATTAAGGCAGATTACGCATTAATTAAGGCCGATAAGGGTGATCGCTGGGGTAATCTCACTTACCATGCCACCGGCAGAAATTTCGGTCCAATTATGGCTACAGCGGCACTTTGCACTATTGCTCAGGTAAATCAAGTGATTGAGCTTGGAAAGCTTGATCCAGAAAACATTGTGACACCCGGAATCTTTGTGAAGCGTGTTGTGAAAGTGGAGGCGTCATCATGATTGATCTTTCTAAAATCAAAAAACGTTCAACAGCAGATATTGCTAAGAGGATTGTTCAGGATATTCCTGATGGCGCTAGCGTGAATTTAGGCATTGGCCAGCCAATGACTATTTCCAATTACTTGCCAGAGGATCGTGAGATCTTGTTGCATAGCGAGAATGGTTTGCTTGGGATGGGGCCCTTAGCTACTGGCGATGACATTGATGAGGAATTAGTGAATGCAGGTAAGCAGCCAGTAACCATGCTTCCTGGTGCGTCGATTTGTCACCACGCTGATTCGTTCGTAATGATTCGTGGTGGACATCTTGATATTTGTGTCTTAGGGGCTTTTCAGGTTTCGGTAAAGGGTGATATTGCTAACTGGCGAACTGGCGACCCAATGGCTATACCAGCAGTGGGCGGTGCCATGGATTTGGCTTTAGGTGCCAAGAAGTTGTTTGTGATGATGGAGCATCTGACTAAATCAGGTCATTCCAAGTTGGTTCAGGAATGCACATATCCGCTAACTGCCCTTGCTGCAGTAGATTGCATCTATACCGACTTAGCAACCATCGAAGTGACGCCAAGTGGATTGCGTGCAGTAGATTGGGTGGATGAATTGAGTTTTGAGGAGCTGCAAGAAATCAGCGGGGTCCCACTGTTGAATGCAAGGCAATGAGCCGAATCTTTATTTCTCTGATTTTGCAGTCGCTACTATTGGGTGTGAGTATTTCTACTCTCCATGCGGCGAATCAAGAGGGGGTATATCCCAGTAAGCCGATTCACCTAGTTGTTGGTTTTTCTCCCGGCGGTTCTGCTGATACTGTTGGTCGCGCTTTGGCGGAGGGGCTTTCCACTCGACTTGGACAACCTGTGATTGTTGAGAATAGAGCTGGGGCAAATGGAAACATTGCTGCAGAAATGGTCGCACGAGCTGCCCCCGATGGATACACGATTTATTTTCCATCGATTGGGCATGCGGTCAATGCATCTCTATATAAAAAATTGCCCTATGACCCAATTAAAGATTTCACGGCAATTGGCGGAGTATTTTCCGCCCCTAATATGTTAGTAGTGCCGCTGAATTCGCCTTATAAATCTGTTGCCGATGTCATTAGTGCGGCTAAAGCTAATCCGGGCAAGCTAACCTTTGCTTCTAGCGGTAGTGGTACCTCTGTGCATCTTTCGGCTGAGCTATTTGAAAAGATGGCTAAGATTGAGATGATTCACATACCTTATAAGGGGACTGGTAGTGCAATGCCTGATGTTATTTCGGGGCAGGTTGATATGAGTTTCCCAAATTTGCCGAGTGCTGTACCGCAGGTAAAGGCCGGTAATCTGCGTGCTTTAGGTGTTACCACTGCAAAGCGATCTGCTGCTGCCCCAGGTATCCCAACGATTGCTGAATCCGGTTTGCCTGGTT
>CANBSM010000096.1 GCA_947372155.1 Burkholderiaceae bacterium | reverse complement strand
CTCGATATGCAAATGTTCTTGCGTATTGCTCCAGAGCTTTACCTCAAGCGTTTAGTAGTGGGTGGTTTTGAGCGTGTCTTCGAAATCAACCGCAACTTCCGTAACGAAGGTGTCAGCCCACGTCACAACCCAGAATTCACCATGATGGAGTTCTATGCAGCGTATACAGACTATCGCTGGCTAATGGATTTCACAGAAGGCTTGATCCGTGCAGCAGCCATGGATGCCCAAGGTACTGCTGTATTAACGCATCAAGGCCGTGAACTCGATTTGAGCAAGCCATTCCAACGCCTGACGATTACTGAGGCCATCCTCAAGTACTGCGGTCAATCTGGTAAGAGCTATGAAGCCGCTCAGTTGGATGACATCAACTTCATTCGCTCTGAATTGAAAAAGGGTGGCGAGAATCCAGATGCTCCAACCCTCAAGAACGCAGGCATTGGCGCACTTCAGTTAGCTTTATTTGAATTGGTAGCCGAGGAGCATCTTTGGGAGCCAACCTACATCATTGATTACCCAATTGAAGTTAGCCCACTTGCCAGAGAATCGGATACGCGCCCAGGCATCACTGAGCGCTTCGAACTCTTTATTACTGGCCGCGAAATAGCCAACGGCTTCTCCGAACTAAATGACGCAGAAGATCAAGCCAATCGCTTCCGTAAACAAGTTGAACAAAAAGAAGCTGGCGACGAAGAAGCGATGTACTTTGACCATGACTTCATACGCGCCTTAGAGTACGGCATGCCGCCAACTGGTGGCTGCGGTATTGGCATCGATCGTTTAGTCATGCTGCTGACAGATGCGCCAAACATTCGTGATGTGATCCTGTTTCCGCACTTGCGTCGCGAAGAAGAGTAATCATTCTTGTAGTAAACAAAAGGCACCCTAGGGTGCCTTTTTTATTGCCGAACAAGGTAATCATTATTACGTTACGCTGGTAAACCCTTTTCATCAAATACACCCTCAAACAAAGCAGAGCTTAAGTAACGCTCAGCAGTATCGGGCAGAACAACGACAATTGTTTTACCCGCGTATTCAGATTTCTTGGCAAGACGAACGGCAACTGCAGCTGCTGCGCCACATGAGATGCCAACCAAAATACCCTCTTCTTTGGCAATGCGACGGGCAAATTCAATAGCCTCTTCATTACTTACTTGCTCAACCTTATCAACCACTGATAAATCTAGATTATCTGGAATAAAGCCTGCGCCAATGCCCTGAATCTTATGCGGTGCAGGTTTAATTTCTTCACCATTTAACTTCTGTGTAATGACTGGGCTTGTAGTGGGCTCCACAGCTACCACTTCAATATTTTTCTTTTTAGTATTTTTGATGTAACGACCTACACCAGTAATCGTTCCGCCAGTACCAACACCAGCAACAAACACATCAATCTTGCCATCAGTATCTTCCCAGATTTCTGGGCCAGTAGTCTTCTCATGAATAGCTGGATTTGATGGGTTACTAAATTGTTGTAGTAAGACATATTTAGAGTCAGATGCCGCAATTTCTTTGGCCTTAGCAACGGCGCCATTCATTCCTTTAGGGCCCTCAGTCAAAACAATCTTCGCCCCTAAAGCGGTCAGTAATTTACGACGCTCAATACTCATGGTCTCTGGCATGGTTAATGTCAAAGGGATGCCGCGAGCTGCCGCTACGAAAGCCAAAGCAATACCAGTATTACCACTAGTTGGCTCAACCAATTCTTTACCTGGGCCTAAGATTCCTTGTTCTTGGGCATCATTGATCATGGCGACACCGATACGACACTTCACCGAATAAGCTGGATTGCGGCCTTCAATTTTGGCAAGTACCGTTGCTTTGGCGCCATCGGTTACGCGATTTAGACGCACTAAAGGGGTCTTGCCAATGGTTTGGGAGTTATCGGTAAAGTAAGTCATAAAAAATTCCTAAAAAAGGGAAACCGGCTGAAATATCCACACATCTTATGGCATGACCCTATTTTTGTAAAACAAGCTATGCGCATAAGCTAATTACTAAAAACACTATTAATACGCCCTTTTCTGCCATCTTTAAGAATTAGAATCAATTACGTTACAAATCAATTACAGCCAAAGACTTAATGCATACCTCACGACGAAGCCTTCTCAAATCACTGCTATCCATAGCGGTAATTTCAGCAATCCCGCTGACTACAAGGGCAAGTGCGTTGTGGCCCAATAGACCAATCAAATTAATTGTTCCGGCGGCTCCCGGCGGAAGTCTTGATATTCTGGCGCGAACTGTTGCAAAAGAATTAACAACCAGACTAAATCAAACTGTCATGGTTGAAAATATGCCTGGTGGTGGCAGCAATATTGCATTTGGATATGTTGCCAAAGCAGCGCCTGATGGATATACCTTGCTAGTAGGTTGGGATAGCCTTGCGATTAACCCCGCCCTTTACCCATCTCTTCCTTATAAATTAGATCAATTTGCACCTATTTCACTTGCCATCACTGCGCCGCAAGTATTGGTAGTGGGACCTAAACTCCCCGTCAAAAATCTCAAGACCTTTATTGAAGTTGCCAGAAGAGACCCGAGTGGACTCAGTATGGCGAATGCAGGAAATGGCAGCCCAGGCCATCTCGCCGCCGCACTGCTTGAATCAAAAGCGGAAATTAAATTTAACAATATTCCCTACAAAGGTGGCGCTCCAGCAGTAGCGGATTTACTGGCAGGACATGTTGATGCATTAATGGTTACCTTGGCAGCAGCTCTGCCACATATTCAATCAGGCAGACTGACTGCTTTGGGTGTGAGTTCTGCAAAGAGATCTACAGGTGCACCAACAATACCTACCATTGCGGAAGCAGGGCTTGCTGGTTACGATTTGAACTCATGGCAAGGATTTTTAGCGCCTGCTGGCACACCGAATGAAATCATTCGTTTACTAAACAAAGAAATCGTTGCTAGCCTGAATGATCCAGAAACTAAAAAGAAATTAATCGCAGATGGTTTTGAGGTTGTTGCCAGCTCCCCAAAGGTTCTCGGGGAGTATCTCGCGAGCTCGACGCCTAAATGGGCAAAGTTAGTAAAAGATTCTGGCGCAAAGGTTGACTAATCTCGATACCGATTGAAGTCATTTCTATCCCTTGGTCTTTTTGAAGAAAGTAATTACTAAGATCAACAAGATCAGTCCAAACCAAAGCAAGGACCATTCGGGAACTTGCAATCCTAAGATCGCAGGCAGTTGTGCTGAGCACAAGCCATCTGCTTTAAAGAGCCAGGGTAAACCGTTGGCTAGTTGAAACTGGTTAATCCAAATCTCTAAGGGATCTATTCCACAGGATTCACCTGGGTGAGATAAAAGCCAAACATGGTGCCCAGCTACTGCTACCCCATATCCAGCAGCCAAGGTAGCTAAACCATGAAATAGCTTTCTGAACCTTGGGATGCCAGCCGCAAAAAAGCAAGCAATTGCAATACCGAGGTATCCAACTCTTTGCAAAATACATAAAGGGCACGGCAAGAAGCTGACCCCTTGATAACCCACCTGTTGCAGCACCACCGCAAAAGCCACTAAGCCTAGACTTAGGAAAGAGAGTAATAGGTATTGGGCTCTAGTCATTACCCAATCATAGTGGCATCAGCCTTTAAAGCCCCAAATCTTGGCTTTATTACTAAAAGTGCATTGGATATGAAAAGTTAATCCGTCAATCCCCCGGAAATGGGGTGATTTTTGAGGATAATCAATGTTTTGCAAAATTGACTAAGCTTTCTATGGCCGCATATAACACCGAAACCGTTTTAACCGTTCATCATTGGAACGACACTCTTTTTAGCTTTACCACCACCCGTAACAAGGGCTTGCGTTTTCGCAGTGGCCATTTCCTGATGATCGGTCTCGAGGTTGAAGGCAAACCTTTGGTGCGTGCTTATAGCGTTGCTAGCCCGAACTATGAAGAGCATTTGGAATTCTTGAGTATTAAAGTGCAAGATGGTCCGTTGACATCACGTCTCCAGAAGATTCAAGTAGGCGATCCAATCTTGGTGAGCGAAAAATCGGTTGGCACATTGGTGCTCGATGATCTGAACCCAGGAAAGCATCTCTACCTATTTAGTACCGGTACTGGTTTGGCTCCATTTATGAGCATCATTCGCGATCCAGAAACTTATGAAAAGTTTGAGAAGGTTGTTCTCATTCATGGTGTTCGTCTAGTTAGCGAATTGGCTTATGCCGATTACATCCGAGACGAACTCACTCAAGATGAATTCTTGGGTGAACTCATTCGTGAAAAACTAATCTATTACCCAACGGTGACACGCGAAGCATTCAAGCACACTGGTCGCCTCACTACTGCAATTGAATCCGGTCAGCTCTTTAAAGATATTGGCTTGCCACCGCTTGATCCAGCGGTGGATCGGGCCATGATTTGCGGTAGCCCCTCTATGCTCAAAGAAACTTCGGAGATGCTAGATGCCAAGGGCTTTAAGGTTTCTCCAAGCCTAGGCCAAATGGGTGACTACGTCTTTGAACGTGCATTCGTAGAGAAGTAATCAGTTCATCTATATATCTAAAAGTAATTTAGATATCGCTATATATTCCTTGTGGATATATAGACGCCTTGGTAAATTCTCCTTAACGAGCTATTTACCAAGGAATTGCAATGTCACCAGTCAGAGAACACTTCAATCCAGTTATCACTAATTTACTGCGTCAGCATGATCGCTTACCTCATGATCAAGTTGAAGAGCGCAAAAGCTTTCAGCGTCAAATTTTGTTTCTCATGAACGCAATCAAGCTCGAAGAATTCGAGCAATCATTTGCTTAAGCAAGAGAGGCAAATATCATGATCCAATTTTTTATAGACTCTTCGCAATTTATTATTTCTGGCGCCCTGGTTGGCTTATTGGTGGGAATGACAGGTGTTGGCGGTGGCTCATTAATGACTCCATTGCTCACAATTATCTTTGGTGTAGCACCAACTACTGCGGTTGGAACTGACTTAGCCTTTGCTGCCATCACCAAAGGATTTGGCACTGCTGCTCACAGACTTCATGGCAATGTTCGCTGGGATATTGTTCGCCTTCTTTGTGCTGGTAGTCTTACCACTGCAATATTCTCTATCCTTGTCCTCAAGTATGTTGGTCCAGTTTCAAAGAACTTCAATCATTTGATTAGTATTTCGATTGGCATTTCCGTCTTGCTAACAGCGGCATCACTTTTGTTTAGGACTAAGATTTTGAAATGGGTGCAAGACAACCCCAACTTTTTACCTAGCGGTACCAATTTAAAAATCGCGACCATTACTGTTGGCGCTGTGATTGGTGTACTAGTAACTGTTTCATCAATCGGGGCAGGCGCAATTGGCGCAACGCTTATTTTGGTTCTGTATCCATACCTTAAGCCCGCCCAAGTTGCCGGCACCGATATAGCCTATGCAGTTCCGCTTACAGCCCTGGCTGGTGCCGGTCACTGGTGGCTTGGTAACGTGCACTTTGACTTGTTATTCGGTCTTTTGCTAGGTTCAGTACCTGCAATTTGGCTTGGCGCTAAGTTATCCAGCACCTTATCAGAACGCGCGACTAGGACCACTCTTGCGGCAACCTTATTTTTAGTCGGAATTAAATTAGTTACCTCATGATTGCTCCAGAATTTTGGTCGATTCCGCCAAGCACTCTTAATACCGCAGAGCTTGCTAAGAAATCTACCGCCCTTAAGAAACGCTTAGTAGATATTTCAGAACGTTTTGCAGACGTTCGCTTTGCAACTAGCCTGGCTGCTGAAGACATGGTGGTAACTGATTCCATCAGCAAGGCAAAAGCCAATATCAAGCTATTTACCTTGGCTACTGGTCGCCTTCATCAAGAAACCGTAGATATGGTCAAGACTACTGAAGATCGCTACGGCGTATCAATTGAAAAGGTTTACCCAAAAGAAGGGGATGTGCAAGCATTCATCGAGCAATATGGCATGAATGGTTTTTACGATGGTGAAGCCCCCAAGAAAGCATGTTGTGGTGCGCGCAAGATTAAACCGCTAAATGCTGCATTACTTGGCGCTGATGCCTGGATTACCGGCCAACGTCGCGAGCAATCTACTACCCGTACTGAACTCAATTTTGAAGAACAAGATGATGCAAGAGGCATCGCAAAATTCAATCCCTTATTTGATTGGACTGAAGCCGATATCTGGGCTTACATCAAACAAGAAAATGTTCCTATTCACCCACTACACCTCAAGGGCTACCCTAGCATTGGCTGCGAGCCTTGCACCCGTCAAGTGAAAAAGGGTGAAGATATCCGTGCAGGTCGCTGGTGGTGGTTGCAAAGCGATAGCAAGGAATGTGGCTTACATGTTAATAAATAATCAATCATTAAAACTGAGTAGAAACAACTTACAGAATGTCAGAACAAAAATTACTTGATGATCACTTAGATTGGCTTGAAGCTGAGTCCATTTATATCATCCGTGAAGTGGTAGCGCAGTGCTCCAACCCGGCCATGCTGTTTTCAGGCGGGAAAGATTCCATCGTGATGTTTCACTTGGCACGCAAAGCCTTTCAGTTTGGCGACCGCCCTGTAAAGCTGCCATTTCCAATTTTGCATATTGATACCGGTCACAACTATCCTGAAGTGATCGCCTATCGTGATGCCGTAGTGGAAAAGACTGGCGTAAAGCTGATTGTGGGTCACGTTGAAGACTCTATCAAAAAAGGTACTGTACGTTTGCGTAAGGAAACTGATTCACGAAATGCTGCTCAAGCGGTAACCCTCTTAGAGGCTATTGCTGAGCATGAATTTGATGCCCTGATGGGTGGTGCCCGTCGCGATGAGGAAAAAGCTCGCGCTAAGGAGCGTATCTTCTCCTTCCGCGATGAATTTGGTCAATGGGATCCCAAGGCGCAACGCCCAGAACTCTGGAATCTTTATAACGCAAGGATCGCTAAGGGCGAGAATATGCGTGTGTTCCCTATCTCAAACTGGACAGAGCTCGATATCTGGCAATACATCTCACGTGAGAAATTAGAGCTCCCAAGCATCTACTACACACACAAACGCGAAGTGGTGAAGAAAAATAATTTATTGGTTCCAGTCACGGATGTAACTCCAAAGGCACCTGGCGATGTGAGCGAAGTACTCAGTGTTCGCTTTAGAACTGTTGGCGATATCAGCTGTACCTGCCCAGTATTGAGCACTGCTGCAACTCCAATAGAGATCATCGCTGAGACTGCTATCACCGAAATTACTGAACGTGGCGCAACTCGCATGGACGACCAAACCAATGAGGCATCCATGGAGCGCCGTAAGAAAGAAGGTTACTTCTGATGAATACCAATCAAATGCATTCTGACAATTCTCACCAAAACGTTGTACGCTTCATCACCGCAGGTAGCGTAGATGATGGCAAAAGCACTCTAATTGGGCGCTTGCTCTATGACACCAAGTCTATTTTAGTAGATCAACTGGAATCTCTTTCAAAGACTAAGCATGCGCGCGTCACCTCATCTGATGCAGGCGTTGATCTAGCCCTCCTCACCGATGGCCTAGAGGCTGAGCGTGAGCAAGGCATCACGATTGATGTTGCCTATCGCTACTTCTCCACTCCAAAGCGTAAGTTCATTGTTGCTGATGCTCCAGGTCACGAGCAATACACTCGTAACTTAGTGACTGGTGCATCTCAATCTGATGTTGCCGTCATTTTGGTTGATGCAACACGTGTTGATCTCAACACCACACCCGCAACCTTGCTAGCGCAAACAAAACGTCATGCCGCTATTGTGCATTTACTAGGCTTACGTCATGCCGTATTTGCAGTAAATAAAATGGACTTGTATGAGTTTGATGAGAAAGTCTTCAACACCATCAAGATTGCGATTGAAGATTTGACTCAAAAAATTGGTTTACCTAAGCCAACGTTGATTCCGATCTCTGCGTTGCTTGGTGCTAACGTAGTTACTGCAAGCAAAAATACCCCCTGGTACAAAGGCCCTACCCTGCTTGAGTGGTTAGAAAGTTTAGATACTAGCCCTGAGTCTGAAAAACTAGCACTACGCTTCCCAGTGCAATACGTTGCCCGTCAGGATGGTAGTGCTTCAGATGACTTCCGCGGTTACCTTGGTGAAATTGAGTCAGGCAGCATTCGCAAGGGGCAAAAGATTAAGGTTCTTCCAAGCGGCTCAGAGGCGACTGTTACAGAGATTTATCTAGGTAATCGCTCCAGCAGCAAACAAACCAATGGCAATAATGCTGTGGATTTTGCGCAAACTGGTCAAGCCGTAGCGATTCAATTATCTGAAGATATTGATGTATCACGCGGCTCTTTATTTGTTAGTGTGGAAGATAGCAATCCGCCGGTACTAAGCAAACAACTATCGGCCGACTTATGCTGGTTAGATAGTGAGCCACTTTCCTTGAGTCGTAAATATGCCTTACGTCACACCACCAATACCGTTGGTGCAAAAGTAAAGAATATTCAACAAGTCCTAGATGTACAAACACTATCTCAAGCAAGTGATATCCAAGCGCTATCTACCAATGAGATTGGTCGAGTTAATTTCATCTTGCAAAAGCCGATTGTTGCTGACATGTTTGATCAATCTCAGCGTACTGGTGCATTCATCTTGATTGATGAGGCGACCAACCATACTGTCGCTGCAGGCATGATTCGTGAAGCGGTTGCACAGTAACTTCTAGCCTGCTTCACAACCAAGCCTCGCAATGCGAGGCTTTTTCTTTTCTTAAGAAGGAAAAGAAAAAGCCACCCCGAAGGATGGCTTAAAAGATTTTTTGGAGGCACTACCTAAAGAATGAACTACAACTTCATATTAGTACCGCCAGAAATAACGTCTTACAAAGTTTGCATGATTGTAGGCATGAATGCATTATTTTGGTGCATCAGTGATTCTCTTTGGCGTGATTGATTGAATATTTGGGGATTTCAATCACTAAATCTTGTTTAGCGACAATGGCTTGGCAAGATAAACGGGACTGCGGGTTTAAGCCCCAAGCGCGATCAAGCATGTCTTCCTCATTCTCATCAGGAGGATTAAGGCTTTGAAAACCTTCTTTCACAATCACGTGACAAGTAGTGCAGGCGCACACCATGTCGCAAGCGTGCTCAATCGGAATGTCATTCTCTAATAAGGCTTCGCAAATTGAAGTGCCTGGGGCAACCTCAACAACTGCACCTTCAGGACAATACTCACTATGCGGTAGTACAACGATTTGAGTCATGATTCTTTTCTATTTACGTTCAGTTTGTAT
>CANBSM010000095.1 GCA_947372155.1 Burkholderiaceae bacterium | reverse complement strand
ACCCAAGATGAGCGTTATAAAAATGCCGCTCTTTTAAAAGCGCTAGGAGCCTCCCGCTCAACCTTGGTCAGTATTGCAAATATCGAGTTGGCATTGATTGGTTTATTGGCGGGGCTATTTGCTGGACTTGCTTCAGGAATCGCTGCGTGGGCTTTAGGTAGGTATGTGATGGAAATTTCTTTTAATGCCTTTGCTGAGGCCTTATTGATGGGCATTACATTTGGAGTGCTTGCATGCCTTGTGTCTGGATACCGCTTTCAGAAAAGAATTCAGAAAGCTACAGCAGTTGAATGTCTGCGTGAAGCTTAGATCGACCTCTTAAGAGAGTTTTACGCGATCTTTAGGTAACTCAACTAACCGTGTTCCAGCTAGTCTATCTGGAAGGCTTTGGCGATATAAGGAGCTCTGACGATCCAAGTAAATGCTGAGGGGCCAAATGAATAAGGCCACCGTAAAGAGCATTTCAATGATTTGCCACTTCTCCAGATGAAAGGCCCACTGCAATAGAACACAGGGAATGAGCCAGAGTGAGCCATAGACATAGCGCCAGAATGCTTGTCGTTTAGTGAGGCTACGGCCACTGAGTCCAATCATACGTACACGCCAGGTTTGCATGGCTAATGTTTGACCTGACTTTGTCCAATACCAGACAAAATATATCCCCAGGACCGCGTAGAGATAAATGAAAGTTAGCCAACTAGGCAATGCGATGCCAAACAGAACTCCAAGGCCAAGATTAGGCGCCAAAAAGGTAAAGGCAATAACACCAAGTAACACTAATTGCTCATAGAGACAGCATGACACCCGTCGCCAAAATTGAGGCGATGGTAAAGCGTCAAGTTCAGCTGGCGTCATGGAGCTGCTTAGTAGGGGGAGTTGCTGGAAGAGCCGCTGTCCGCATTAGATCCAGACCCTTCTGCAGGTGCTGGCATGCTTGGTGCCAACACAGTGTTTGGAAGGGCAACTTTTGGTGAAATAGCGTGCTGCTGAAGTGTTGGAGCATTAGCTGCGGTTGGTTTTTTCTTCGCCTCAGATTCAGCCAACCTCTTCTTTTGCTCGTCACTCAGTTTTTGATAGGCATACCATGCCTCTGCTTTTTTCTCAGCTGGGAATTTGAGGCTAGTGAGGTAATTTTCACGAGCCAAGCGACGATCTTTCTGTGAGAGATTTGACCAGCTAGCCATCCGAGACTGAAGGCGCTCTTGATCTTGAGGGCTCATCTTGGGATATATATTGGCAACCTGAATCCATTTTTTGCGACTATCGGGCAGCATGTAATCCCAGTCACTCTCCAGCGGTGCAAGAATTTGTTGTTGTACTGGCTTAAGACCTTCCCATGTGCCATCTGATTTTTTTTCTGGTATGGCAGTTGCCTTTCCATGAGCAGGGCTTGAAGCCGATTGAGCTTGTGCAGGCATACACTGGATGGCACAAAAGAGAGTAAACAGCGCTAGGCTGCAACATTTTTGCGTTCTAGTCGTCAGTGACATCAATCGTTTTGAAACTATTTGCTTTGGACAGAATCGGATGCGCTACCGGATTCGGAAAGAGGGCCATTTTTAAGAAAGGCCATAAATCCGCTATCGGCGTAAGCATCAGGAGGCACATCATCAGATAGAAGTGCCGCATCTACCTCGGCAATGTCATTAATGCGGGAGTCATCTTGCCATTGGGCAATGCCAATGAGGCCAAATACCAGCACCACAAGCGGTGCAATCCAACCAACCGTATCCCAAATGCCATTAGATCCAGTGGTCCAGTTACGAGCTGAACCAGCCAATACATGCTTCTGAACGCGTACTTTTTCGGGTTTTCTGACAGAAAGCGCTTTCATGCGGGCGGCATAGAGGCGATCCTTAATATTCTGAGGAATACTCTGGGCGCCTTGGCGGAGCAGGACGGCGCTAGCCTGACCAAATTGATCGGCTTGGGTCTGGGTAAATTGATCTTCAGAGTGTTTCACAGCGTAATTCCTTTTAATTTCAATGCTTTAGCTAATGTTTGAGTGGCTCTAGAGCAGTGGGTTTTGACGCTACCTTCACTGCAACTCATCGCCTGGGCCGTCTCAGTAATGCTTAGCTCATCCCAATAACGCATCAGGAAGGCTTCTCGTTGACGTACAGGTAATTTAGATATTTCTGACTCTAAAGCCTGTAAAAGCTGAGTCTTTTCAAGCTTAAAAGCCCCATCTTGGTGAATTTCGCTATCATCCGGGGCTGAAAGCGACTCTAAGGGGTCAAAATCATCACTTTCATCACTCTTTTTGCCCATGTTGGAGAAGAGTGTGACCCAGGTATTCCGGACTTTTTGGCGTCTAAACCAGTCATGAATGCGATTTTGCAGAATTCTGGTGAAAACTAACGGAAGTTCTGCTGCAGGCCTATCACCATATTTTTCTGCCAGCTTAATCATGGCGTCTTGAACGATATCCAAAGCGGCATCATCATCGCGCACGGCGTAAACCGCCTGCTTAAAAGCGCGCTGTTCGACACTACTCAGAAAGTCAGATAGTTCTTGGGCTGATGCCATGCAATGGATTAGACCTGAATCGGTAAGAATTGATCCATTTTAGGGGATTGCTATAGAATATAGGGCTTACTACCTAGAATCTCATTCAAGAAGTGGTTTTTTCCGGTAGCAGCGCCGTTCGAACTCAGGCCATAAGCAGGAGATAGAACAGACCAAACAATTTTTTGCCGAAAATTGCAAAGGACGAAAGAAAATGAATACAAGCAGCGCCGAATTTTTGGCTACTAAAGCTAATAAAGATACAACAAATACAAATCTCGTAGAAGCGCCTCCAGAAATGATTGGTGCTGAAATGCTCGTGCATGCACTGCACAAAGAGGGTGTTGAATTTGTCTGGGGTTATCCAGGCGGTTCTGTTCTCTTTATCTACGATGAAATTTTTAAACAAGATAAGTTTGAACATATTCTGGTTCGCCATGAGCAAGCAGCAGTTCATGCTGCTGATGGCTATGCGCGCGCAACCGGTAAGGTTGGTGTTGCATTAGTCACCTCAGGTCCCGGCGTTACTAATGCTGTTACTGGTATCGCGACTGCGTATACCGACTCCATTCCTTTGGTGATCATCAGCGGTAACGTTCCAACCTACGCTATTGGTGAAGATGCCTTCCAGGAGGCCGATACTGTTGGCATTACTCGCCCAGTGGTCAAGCACAACTTTCTAGTAAAAGACGTTAAAGATCTTCCGCTCGTTCTGAAGAAGGCTTTCCATATTGCGCAGACGGGTCGCCCTGGTCCTGTGTTGATTGATATTCCTAAGGACGTATCTGCTGCTAAGGGACCATTTGTTTATCCAGAGACTTTGGAAATGCGTTCATACAACCCTGTTGTTAAGGGTCACAGTGGTCAGATTCGTAAAGCGGTAGCGTTATTGCAAGAGGCAGAGCGTCCATACATCTACACCGGTGGTGGCGTCATTCTTTCTGATGCTGCTCCAGAGCTCAAAGAGTTCGCTGACTTGCTCGGTTATCCGGTTACCAATACCTTGATGGGGTTGGGTGGCTTCCCCGGTACTAGCCCTCAATTCTTGGGCATGCTTGGCATGCACGGCACCTATGAAGCCAATATGGCAATGCAACACAGTGATGTGTTGATCGCTATTGGCGCCCGTTTTGATGACCGTGTAATTGGTAATACCCAGCACTTTGCAAGTCATCCACGTAAGATCATTCATATTGATATTGACCCGTCCGTTATTTCGAAGCGTGTAAAGGTGGATGTTCCTATTGTTGGTAATCTCAAAGAAGTATTGGTGGAGATGACTGCCCAATTGAAA
>CANBSM010000094.1 GCA_947372155.1 Burkholderiaceae bacterium | reverse complement strand
CATAATGCAGACCAACGCGGCAATACTTGCATGGCGTTACGCCATACGGCTGAAGCAAACTCAGCATCACTAATGCCTCGAACTAAGGCAAGCTCCTTGACAACCCGAGGTAGAAAAGCAGGCTCATTAAATACAATGCCTTCTCCCCTGAGCCATGCTGGCGGGATATCCGGCGAATCTGTTTCGGTAACGATGCTATCGAGCGGCAACTCTTTAAGTAGCCTACGGATTTGCAGCGCACGCTCATAAGTCGCTGCACCACCAAAGCCTAACTTAAAACCAAGCTCGATAAATTGCTCTGCCTGCTGAAAGCTGCCATTAAAAGCATGCGCTATTCCACTGGGGATATTACGACGACGCAACGCTTTCAGAATGGCATCTTGCGATCTACGAACATGCAAGATTACGGGTAGCTGGTATTTCTGGGCCAAATCTAATTGCGCATTGAAAAAGTATTCTTGCCGATGGGGATCTAAGTCTTCTACAAAATAATCTAGGCCAATTTCACCAACACCAACAAAGCGAGAGTCAGAAAGTGAATCAACAATATGATTCTCCAGGATTTGGATGTCACCTTCTTGAGCTTGATTGGTATATAGCGGATGTATTCCGAGGGTGTAGACCAGGCCAGGAATTTGCTGACTGTATTGATGAGATAGTGCTTTGACGGAAGCGCAGTCTGCCGCTTTTACAGCCGGCAACAGAATAGCCTTGACGTACTTATCTGAAGCTCTTTGGATAACTGCATCCAGCGAGCCTTCAAACTCAGGAGCATCTAGATGGCAATGGGTATCGATCCACATGGGATGCCCACTCATGCTGAAAATGTCTTTAATACTCCACGCTCTAAATGCAAAATACGATCACAACGTTTAGCGCGAATTGGATCATGCGTCACGATCACAAAGGCGGTACCTTGATCACGAGCGATATCAAGCATCAAATCAAATACACCATCGGCAGTTTCAGTATCGAGGTTACCCGTTGGCTCATCCGCTAGAACGCAAGCTGGATTACCAACTAAGGCGCGGGCTACCGCAACACGCTGACGCTCTCCGCCGGAGAGCTCGCCAGGAGTATGCAACTCGCGTGCAGCCAAGCCTACTGCTTTAAGCATATTGCTAGCACGCTCCATAGACTCATCATTACTAAGGCCACGGATACGTAAAGGCAATGCTACATTTTCTGCAGCACTAAATTCATCCAAGAGGTGATGAAACTGATAAATAAAGCCAAGAATATGGTTGCGTAGTTGATCCAATTTTTTGACTGGCAAGTCACTCAAATTAGAGCCAGCCAAGATGACTGAACCAGCGCTTGGACTATCTAGGCCGCCTAATAAATGAAGTAAGGTGCTCTTGCCGGATCCAGATGACCCAACAATAGCCACCTTTTCTGAGGGAGCTACATCCAAATCAATCGCTTTCAGAACCTCAACCGCAGTAGGTCCTTGACCATAAGTCTTAGCAAGGCCTCTGGCCTTAAGCACTAACTTATCTAAATTATTCGTATCTAAGTTACTCATAGCGCAAGGCCTCCGCTGGTTGCACCTTGGCGGCACGACGACTTGGATACAGCGTAGCTAATACTGAGAGGCCAAAAGCCATTAAACCCACTGTCAGCACGTCATTTGCCCTCACGTCGGATGGCAACTCACTAATGAAATACACCTCACGTGGCAAAAACTGCACACGGAAGATCGCTTCAATCACTGGAACAATCACATCAATGTTGAGTGCAATCAATAAACCCAGCAGCACTCCAGCTAAAGAGCCTAATAAACCAATTGCCAGCCCCTGAATTAAAAATATTCTCTGAATGAGTCCAGGGCTCGCACCCATCGTTCTCAAAATCGCTATGTCAGCCTGTTTCTCATTGACTGTCATCACCAAGGTAGAGACCAAGTTAAAAGCAGCCACCGCAATAATCAAAGTCAAAATGATGAACATCATTTTCTTTTCGGTCTGAACAGCGGCAAACCAATTGCGATTTGATCTTGACCAATCAGTCACCCAAAGTGCCTGAGGAACAATTGCCGCTAACTCATTAGCAACCTCAGGGGCCCGCTGCATATCATCCACCTTGACACGTAGGCCAGACGGGTCACGCAAGCGTAGTAAGGCTGCAGCATCTTTCCAATGCATGATGGCTAAAGAACTGTCATATTCATAATGACCGCTATCGACAATGCCCACTACCTGAAGCGTACGCATACGCGGCATTGCACCCGCTGGCGTTAAGTCACTTTCAGGAACAATCAAGTTAATGCGATCGCCAACGTGTGCGCCAACAATCGCAGCAAGTTGTGCTCCTAGGGCAACACCAAAGCTTCCAGGCTTTAAGTCTTCAATACTTCCCGCAACAAATTGTTTAGGCAGATCGGAAACCCTGCCTTCCTCACTTGGTAAGATGCCCCGAATAGATACGCCACGCATCATGTTGTCGCGACTTAACAAACCTTGTGAACTCACCATTGGTGCTACACCAACGACGTGTGGTTGCTGCGCCACTTTCAGTGCCAGCGGCTCCCAATTTACCAACCCATCTGGAGAAATGATTTCCACATGAGAAAGGACGGACAACATGCGATCACGTACCTCCTTCTGAAAGCCATTCATGACAGAAAGCACCACAATTAGCGAGGCAACGCCTAAAGCGATGCCCGCAGTGGAAATACCAGAAATAAAGGAAAGGAAGCCATCGCGCTTACCTACCGTCTTGCGACGCTTAGATCGGGTGTAGCGCAGGCCAATTTCTAGCTCAATAGGAAGTCTCAACATACTCACAGTTTAGTGAATCACACAGGCATGCGGGCGGATTACCCAAATGCCACCTAAAATCAGGGGAATGACTGTCAATTCCACCCCTTCTAGAGCTTTGCCGCGCCGCTTTACCCTGATGCTATCTGGGGAAGATGCCTTAGATGAGCTTGAAACCAGAGATAGCCCTCAGCAAGGACTTCCTCATGAACGTTTTCTGCTGGGAGAAAAGGTGCCGCTTGCCCCCGTTTTACTTCTGGGGCAATCCAATCTAGCAGTCAACCCAAATGAAATAATTGCCTGCCTACAGCCAGTTCATCTGCATGCCACACGTGATCACCTCATTTTGATGGGACAAAGTCAGATTGATCTGACGGAAAAAGAGTCATCCGAACTTCTTAACGCAGCCCTTCCTTTTATCGAAGAAGATTTTCAGAGTGTTGTTTTATTTCAGAATCAACACTATTGGTTTATTCCTGCAGGACCTTTTGCGAGCTTAGAAAGTTACAGCGTTGATCAAGCCCATGGTCGTAATATTGACTGGTGGATGCCACGCGATTCCAAAGAAGAAGGTATCGCCAAACGATGGCGAAAACTTCAAAATGAAATCCAAATGCTTTGGCATATTGGTTCGGTTAATGAAGAACGAGCAGAGCGTGGAATGCCCAGCATTAACTCACTTTGGATTAGCGGCATTGGCAAACTCAATGATGTGCAAGTTCCAACACCATTAAAGCAATCGCAGCGCCTCTTTGGCCCGCATCCTATGCTAGCTGGCCTGGCAAAGCTATTAAGCCTTCCCCATGAAATCACTTTAGATGAGAAAAACTTAGTCGGCGCCTTTGCGTGGCTGGAGCAGCCTCAACTGGCTTGGCCACAATTAAGCGCAGCCCTGCTTGATAAACAGCTAGATGAAGTAGTCATCATCGACTTTCCAAAAGGTAAAGTGCGTGAGCGAACATTTACCGCTAAAAACCTTTCCAAAAAATCTTGGGCCTTCTGGAAAAAAGCAGAGCTACTAACTTGGAAAGAAATTACTCAGCTATGAGTGGTGCATGAGCTTTATATGAGTCTATTTTCTCAACGCCCTTTCTCAGAACGCACTGCCACTTGGTTAGCACAGAGTGGATTACATCCATTACTAGCTCGACTCTATGCCGCAAGGGGTCTGCAATCTCCTGAAGAACTCTCGCTCGATTTAAAGCAACTACTTTCACCTGTTGAGCTCAAAAATTGCATCAGCACGGCAACACTGCTTGCAGATATTCTGGAGAAAAAAGAGCCAATGCTCATCGTTGCGGACTACGACTGCGATGGTGCGACTGCCTGCGCCGTTGGCGTACGGGGCTTACGCATGCTGGGCGGGCCTGAGACCCCAATTCAGTTTCTAGTTCCAAACCGCTTCACGATGGGCTATGGTCTGACGCCAGAGGTAGTGGAGCTAGCTGCACAACAAAACCCAAAACCGAAATACCTCATTACCGTAGATAACGGGATTGCCAGTGAAGCTGGTGTTGATCGCGCCCGTGAGTTAGGAATGGAAGTCATTGTGACCGACCATCACCTGCCCGGAGATAGCTTACCCAAGGCTTTAGCAATCGTTAATCCCAATCAACCAGGCTGCAGCTTTCCTAGTAAAGCACTTGCTGGTGTTGGCGTGATGTTTTATATGCTCGTTGCATTGCGTGCAGAACTTCGTAAGCGCGGAAAATTTACTAATGAGACTCAGCCTAAGGTAGAAAATCTTCTCGACCTCGTTGCTTTAGGAACAGTTGCGGACGTTGCTCAACTTGATCGCAATAATCGCGTATTAGTTTCCAATGGTTTAAAACGCATTCGCGCAGGTATCTCACAGCCCGGTATTCAAGCGCTGTTTCAGGCGGCAACCCGAGATCCACGCAAGGCTAATACATTTGATTTAGGTTTTGCGATTGGCCCCAGACTCAATGCTGCTGGGCGTCTAGCGGATATGACCTTAGGTATTCGCTTACTTCTTACTGATAACGCTGATGAAGCCTTAAATTTAGCTCACGAACTCGACCGCATTAATCGCGAACGCCGTGTAATTGAAACAGGCATGCAGGAAACCGCCCTCTCTCATCTTGCTGAAGATCAATTAGCGGGCACTATGGCAGAGCGCACCAGTATTTGCTTATGGAATCCAGAGTGGCATCAAGGAGTCGTTGGTATTGTTGCTTCACGCTTAAAGGAACGCTTCAATCGTCCAGCGATTGTGTTTGCGCCTGCCGATGGCAGCACGGGCGAAGAATTACGGGGCTCCGGTCGTTCACTCACTGGCTTTCATTTGAGAGATGCTTTAGATCTTGTTTCTAAACGTGAGCCTGGGCTCATTCTCAAATTTGGCGGTCATGCAATGGCTGCAGGCTTAACCATACGTAAAAGTGATTTTGAAAAGTTTGATACCTGCTTTCAGGAAGTAGCGAGCAGTCTACTCACAGATGAATTACTTGAACGTCGCCATGCACATGACGGCGCATTGGAGCTTTCTGAATTCACCCCTGAAATTGGTGACTTACTAGCCGAAGAAATCTGGGGCCAAGGCTTCCCTCAGCCGGTTTTCTATGGGGAATTTGAGATTGCCCAGCAAAGCCTCATGAAAGAAAAGCATTTGCGTCTCATGGTCCGCCCGATCGGCGATTCTGAGCTCAAAGCGAGCAATAAACCAATCACCGCTGTTTGGTTTAACCGCACACAAAGCCTGCCCGCCAAAGCCAGGCTGGCCTACCGCCTCGTGACTGACCGCTACCAAGGTCAAGCCCGCGTGCAGCTGATGATTGAAGCCCATGATGAGGGTCCTGGCAACTGAGCATCGCCTAAGGGTTCGGGACAATAACCCCCTTATAATTAGGGGATGGAAGCTGAACAACTAAACACTATTTCAAATACCTTGTCCGACCTGCTCACTCGTGAGCAAGCTCTTCGGGGGTATCTTTGACTTCGAAGTAAAGTCACGTCGCCTTACTGAAGTTAATTCAATTCTGGAAGATCCCACGATTTGGGATGATCAAAAGAAAGCACAAGCACTCGGCAAAGAAAAGAAATTGCTCGATGGCGTAGTTGCCACTCTTACTGATCTCAATACCAACATTACTAGCGCTCTTGAGCTGTTTGACATGGCTAAAGAAGAAAGCGATTTTGAAACAATCGCTGCTATCGAGCAGGATGTTGAGAACTACAGCAAGATTGTTGGCGACCTCGAGTTCCGCCGCATGTTCCACAATGAGATGGACTCGTGCAATTGCTTTATTGATATTCAAGCAGGCGCTGGCGGTACTGAAGCCTGCGACTGGGCCAGCATGCTCTATCGTCAATACCTCAAGTATTGCGAACGCAAAGGCTATAAAACTGAAATTCTTGAAGAATCTGATGGTGACGTTGCTGGCATTAAGAGTGCAACCATTAAAGTGGATGGTGAATATGCTTACGGCCACCTCCGCTCAGAAACTGGTGTGCACCGCTTAGTACGTAAATCACCTTTTGACTCTTCAAATGGACGCCATACTTCATTTGCCTCTATCTACGTCTACCCAGAGATTGATGACTCAATTGAGATCGACGTTAATCCAGCCGATATTCGCACCGACACCTACCGCGCCTCTGGTGCGGGTGGTCAGCACATTAATAAAACCGACTCTGCAGTTCGTTTAACCCACATCCCCACTGGGATTGTGGTGCAGTGTCAGAATGACCGCAGTCAACACCGTAACCGCGCTGAAGCAATGAGCATGCTTAAGTCACGTCTCTACGAACACGAGATACAAAAGCGTCGCGCTGAGCAGGACAAACTAGAAGCCAGCAAGACTGATGTGGGCTGGGGTCATCAAATCCGCTCCTATGTATTGGATCAAAGCCGTATTAAAGATTTACGAACTAACGTTGAGATTTCGAATACCCAAAAAGTATTGGATGGCGATCTCGATGCCTTTATTGAAGCTAGCCTGAAACAAGGCGTATAAAACTAACACCCATTACCGCGTCACTATAGATATGAACGATAAAACCAATTTAGACACAGCCCCAGCTACTGAAGTAGTTGATGAGAATCACATCATTGCAGAGCGCCGTGAAAAACTTGCCAAGCTTCGTGCTGGCGGAGTCGCATTCCCAAATGATTTTGTGCCAACACATTTGGCAGCAGATTTACATGCTCACTATGACAGTCTTACTAAAGAAGAATTAGCCGCCAAGAAAGTTCACGTCAAAGTAGCTGGACGTATGGTACTTAAGCGTGTGATGGGTAAAGCAAGCTTCGCAACCATTCAAGACCGTAGTGGCCAGATTCAGTTCTACATCAATGACGAACTTAGCGGTGCTGATGTGCATGGCGCCTTTAAGCATTGGGATATGGGTGACTTTATCTCTGCTGAAGGTAACCTGTTCAAGACCAATAAAGGCGAGCTGTCTGTTGAGTGCAGCAACTTGCGCCTCCTTAGTAAGTCATTGCGCCCATTACCAGATAAGTTCCACGGTCTATCAGACTTAGAGACTAAGTATCGCCAGCGTTATGTGGACCTCATTGTTAATCCAGAAAGTCGCAATACCTTCAAGGCACGTAGTAACGCAATCGCATCCTTACGTCGCCATATGTTGGATGCCGACTTCATGGAAGTGGAAACACCGATGCTCCATCCGATTCCTGGTGGCGCAGCAGCTAAGCCGTTCATCACTCACCATAACGCACTTGATATGCAAATGTTCTTGCGTATTGCACCTGAGCTCTATCTCAAGCGTTTAGTGGTTGGTGGTTTTGAGCGTGTCTTTGAAATCAATCGCAACTTCCGCAACGAAGGTGTAAGCCCACGTCACAATCCAGAATTCACAATGATGGAGTTTTATGCGGCATATACAGACTATCGTTGGCTAATGGATTTCACAGAAGGCTTGATTCGTGCGGCAGCTATTGATGCCCAAGGTACTGCGGTATTGACACATCAAGGTCGCGAACTCGATCTGAGCAAACCATTCCAGCGTTTGACTATTACGGAGGCAATCCTCAAGTACTGCGGTCAGTCAGACAAGAACTATGAAGCCGCTCAATTGGATGACATCAACTTCATTCGCGCTGAATTGAAAAAGGGCGGCGAAAATCCAGATGCCCCTACCCTTAAGAATGCCGGCATTGGTGCACTCCAACTCGCCCTCTTTGAATTGGTTGCTGAAGAACATCTGTGGGAGCCAACTTACATCATTGATTACCCAATCGAAGTCAGCCCACTCGCTAGAGAGTCCGATACCCGCCCAGGCATTACTGAGCGTTTTGAGCTCTTTATCACCGGTCGCGAAATCGCTAATGGTTTCTCAGAATTAAACGATGCGGAAGACCAAGCAAATCGCTTCCGCAAGCAAGTAGAGCAAAAAGAAGCGGGCGACGAAGAAGCGATGTACTTTGACCATGACTTCATCCGCGCCCTCGAGTACGGCATGCCTCCAACTGGCGGCTGCGGCATTGGTATCGATCGCTTAGTAATGCTACTTACTGATGCACCCAACATTCGTGATGTGATTCTCTTTCCGCATTTGCGTCGCGAAGAAGAGTAAGCATTCTCGAAATATCAAAAGGCACCCTAGGGTGCCTTTTTTATTGCCAACCTATTTAAAAGTAGCTGTGCTTATAACGGCGCTTATGCTGGCAAACCTTTTTCATCGAACACTCCCTCGAATAAGGCAGAGCTCAAGTAACGCTCAGCAGTATCAGGTAGAACCACCACGATGGTTTTTCCAGCGTACTCAGGCTTCTTAGCCAGACGTACCGCTACTGCAGCAGCTGCACCACAGGAAATGCCCACCAAAATACCCTCTTCCTTGGCAATACGGCGGGCAAACTCAATTGCTTCTTCGTTGCTGACTTGCTCCACCTTATCCACCACCGATAAATCGAGGTTATCCGGAATAAACCCAGCGCCAATACCTTGAATCTTATGTGGGGCAGGTTTAATTTCTTCGCCATTTAACTTCTGTGTGATCACAGGACTAGTAGTTGGCTCAACCGCAACCACTTCAATATTCTTTTTCTTAACGTTCTTAATGTAACGAGCAACACCAGAGATTGTTCCACCAGTTCCTACGCCGGCAACAAACACATCAATCTTGCCATCGGTGTCTTCCCAAATTTCTGGGCCAGTTGTCTTTTCATGAATCGCCGGATTGGATGGATTACTAAATTGCTGAAGCAAAACATATTTAGAGTCAGATTCAGCTATCTCTTTCGCTTTAGCAACTGCGCCATTCATACCCTTGGGGCCTTCGGTCAACACAATCTTGGCACCCAAAGCCGTGAGTAACTTACGACGCTCCATACTCATAGTCTCCGGCATGGTGAGCGTCAGCGGAATACCACGAGCTGCCGCCACGAAGGCCAAAGCAATACCGGTATTACCACTGGTAGGCTCAACAAGCTCTTTACCAGGACCTAAGAGCCCTTTTTCTTGAGCATCATTAATCATCGCAACGCCAATACGGCACTTAACCGAATAAGCAGGATTGCGGCCTTCAATCTTGGCCAGAACGGTCGCCTTTGCACCGTCGGTTACGCGGTTAAGACGCACCAATGGTGTCTTACCAATGGTTAGTGAGTTATCAGCAAAGTAAGTCATCAATATTCCTTAGTGCAAAAAATGGGTTTGATAGAGATCTTATGGGTTAAGGCGGGACTTGTAAAAGATGTAATTGTTATTTACTAACAATCTCAGCGTCTATAGATTAGGGTTTCTTAAAAAAGGTTACCAACAATACTAGTGTGAGCGCCACAAACCATAACAAGGACCATTCCGGAACTTGCAGACCCAAAATAGCTGGGAGCTTTGCAGAACATAAGCCGTCTGCCTTAAATAACCAAGGTAGGTTTTGTACAAATTGAAACTGATTAATCCAGGTTTCTAAAGGGTCTATTCCACAAGATTCACTTGGATGAGATAAAAGCCAAACATGATGCCCGGCTACTGCCACCCCATATCCAGCAGCTAATATTGCCAGACTATGAAACCACTTTCTCAACGGAGGAATGCCGGCAGCTAAAAGACATGAAATAGCGACACCTAAATAACCCACTCTTTGCAAAACACAGAGTGGGCATGGCAAAAAACTGACCCCCTGATACCCTACCTGCTGAAGAACAACAGCAAACGCCACCAAGCCAAAGCTTAGAAGCGATAAAAGTAAGTAATGGCTTTTTTTCATATCTAGATGATAGCTAATAGGCATAACTGAGCTAGTAAGTCGCTTCTTTATTACTAAAAGTCTGATCTATATCACTACAGAGTCCTATTTTTTGAGGGATTAGCCTCAATTTAGCGCCCTAAGAATGGGATAATCACCCTTTTGCTATCACCTAATTAATACGCTTTTATGGCCGCATACAACACCGAAACAGTCCTCACCGTTCACCACTGGAACGACACTCTATTTAGCTTTACTACTACTCGCAACAAAGGCTTACGCTTTCGTAGCGGTCACTTCTTGATGATTGGTCTAGAAGTTGAAGGTAAGCCATTGGTTCGTGCTTATAGCGTTGCCAGCCCAAACTATGAAGAGCATCTCGAGTTTTTAAGTATCAAGGTTCAAGATGGTCCTTTAACTTCACGCCTACAGAAGATTCAGGTTGGCGATCCGATTCTCGTCAGCGAGAAGTCTGTTGGCACCCTGGTGTTGGATGACTTAAATCCAGGTAAGCATCTTTACTTGTTTAGTACCGGTACTGGCCTAGCCCCCTTTATGAGCATCATTCGTGATCCAGAGACTTATGAAAAGTTCGAGAAGGTTGTGTTGATTCATGGAGTGCGTCTAGTAAGCGAGTTAGCTTATGCAGATTACATTCGCGATGAACTCACTCAAGATGAATTCTTGGGCGAGCTCATTCGTGAAAAACTCATCTATTACCCAACAGTGACACGTGAGGCTTTCAAACACACAGGCCGCCTCACTACTGCGATTGAATCTGGTCAACTCTTTAAAGATATTGGCTTGCCACCGCTTGATCCAGCAGTGGATCGCGCCATGATTTGCGGTAGCCCTTCTATGCTAAAAGAAACCTCTGAGATGCTTGATGCCAAAGGCTTTAAAGTCTCACCAAGCCTTGGTCAAATGGGTGACTATGTCTTTGAACGCGCATTCGTAGAAAAATAATCAGTTTAGTTCTATATATCTAAAAGTCATTTAGATATCGCTATATATTCCTTGTGGATATATAGGCGGCTTGGTAAATTCGCCTTAACGAGATATTTACCAAGGAATTTTGATGTCCCCCGTTCGAGAGCATTACAACCCTGTAATCACCCAATTATTGCGTGAGCATGACCGACTCCCCCACGAAAAGGTCGCAGAGCGCAAAAGCTTTCAGCGTCAAATTCTATTTCTCATGAACGCCATCAAACTCGAAGAGTTTGAGCAGTCATTCGCCTAATTAGGGATATAGATCATGTTGCAATTTTTTCAAGACTCTTCCCAATTTATTATTTCTGGCGCCTTAGTGGGTTTGCTGGTTGGAATGACAGGCGTTGGCGGAGGATCGTTGATGACTCCTTTGTTAACAATTATTTTTGGCGTCGCTCCAAAAACGGCGGTCGGAACTGATTTGGCATTTGCTGCTATTACAAAAGGCTTTGGTACTGCAGCACACCGCCTACATGGGAACGTACGCTGGGATATCGTCAAATTACTTTGCATTGGCAGCATTACTACTGCCATTATTTCTATATTGGCACTAAAGATCATTGGCCCCGTTTCAAAAAACTTTAATCACTTTATTAGCATCTCCATTGGCGTTTCCGTTCTATTAACTGCTGTTTCGTTACTGTTTAGAGCAAAGATCTTGAAATGGGTTCAAGCAAACCCAAATTTTTTACCCAGCGGCTCAAACTTAAAAGCAGCAACCATTGTTGTAGGTGCTGTAATTGGCGTTCTAGTAACAGTATCCTCAATCGGTGCAGGTGCAATTGGCGCAACCTTGATATTGATTCTGTATCCACATCTCAAACCTGCAGAAGTGGCTGGTACCGATATTGCCTATGCCGTTCCTCTTACTGCTCTTGCTGGAATAGGGCATTGGTGGCTTGGTAATGTTCACTTTGACTTGCTTTTTGGCCTCTTGCTGGGATCCGTTCCCGCCATCTGGCTGGGCGCAAGACTCTCAAGCACTCTTTCAGAGCGAACAACTAGAAATACCCTTGCCGTAACCCTATTTTTGGTTGGAATCAAGTTAGTTTCATCATGATTACTCCAGAATTTTGGTCCACTCCATTAAGCACCCTTACTCCTGCGGAGCTTGCCGAAAAGTCTGCCGTTTTAAAGCAGCGTTTAGCTGACATTTCCTCACGCTTCTCTGATGTTCGCTTTGCAACCAGCCTCGCTGCAGAAGACATGGTGGTTACCGATGCTATTGCTAAGGCTGGCGCCAAGATTAAGTTATTTACATTAGCGACCGGTCGCTTACACCAAGAGACTGTAGATATGGTGAAGACCACTGAAGATCGCTATAGCGTTTCGATTGAAAAGGTCTACCCTCAAGAAGGCGATGTTCAAGCTTTTATTGAGCAATATGGCATGAATGGTTTTTACGATGGTGAAGAGCCCAAGAAGGCTTGTTGTGGCGCGCGCAAGATTAAACCGCTTAATGTCGCATTACTTGGTGCGGATGCATGGATCACCGGCCAGCGTCGTGAACAATCTACTACACGCACTGAACTTAATTTAGAAGAGTTGGACGATGCAAGAGGTATCGCCAAATTCAACCCCCTGTTCGATTGGACTGAAGCTGATATCTGGGCCTATATCAAACAAGAAAACGTTCCTATTCATCCTCTGCACCTTAAGGGCTACCCCAGCATTGGCTGCGAGCCCTGCACCCGTCAGGTGAAGAAGGGTGAGGACATTCGCGCTGGTCGCTGGTGGTGGTTGCAAAGCGATAGTAAAGAATGTGGCTTGCACGTTAATAAATAATTCGAATTCAATATCAATACTTAGTAGAAATAACTTACAGAATGTCAGAACAAAAATTACTTGATGATCACTTAGATTGGCTTGAAGCCGAATCGATCTACATCATTCGTGAAGTGGTAGCCCAGTGCTCTAACCCGGCCATGCTGTTTTCTGGCGGCAAAGACTCCATTGTGATGTTCCATTTGGCGCGCAAGGCATTTCAATTTGGAGATCGCCCGGTGAAATTGCCTTTCCCAATTTTGCATATTGATACAGGCCACAACTACCCAGAAGTAATCGCCTATCGCGATGCTGTTGTAGAGAAAACTGGTGTGAAGTTGATTGTGGGTCACGTTGAAGACTCCATCAAAAAGGGGACTGTACGTTTACGTAAAGAAACAGATTCACGCAATGCTGCTCAAGCCGTTACCTTGCTAGAAGCCATCGCAGAGCATGAATTTGATGCTCTGATGGGTGGTGCACGTCGCGATGAAGAAAAAGCCCGCGCTAAAGAGCGTATCTTCTCCTTCCGCGATGAATTTGGCCAATGGGATCCTAAGGCTCAGCGCCCTGAACTCTGGAACCTCTATAACGCCCGAATCGCCAAAGGCGAGAACATGCGCGTATTCCCAATTTCTAACTGGACAGAACTCGATATCTGGCAATACATCTCACGTGAGAAATTGGAGCTACCAAGCATCTACTACACACACCAGCGTGAAGTAGTGAAGAAAAATAGCTTACTCGTTCCAGTAACGGATGTAACACCTAAGGCACCCGGGGATGTTAGTGAAGTTCTGAGTGTTCGATTCCGTACCGTTGGTGATATCAGCTGTACCTGCCCAGTCTTAAGCACTGCTGCAACTCCACTAGAGATCATTGCCGAAACCGCCATTACCGAAATCACTGAGCGCGGTGCAACCCGTATGGACGACCAAACTAATGAGGCCTCCATGGAGCGCCGCAAGAAAGAAGGTTACTTCTGATGACTATCAATCAAAATCAAAACGTTGTTCGCTTTATCACTGCAGGTAGCGTAGATGACGGCAAGAGCACTTTAATTGGACGTTTACTCTATGACACCAAATCCATTTTGGTGGACCAATTGGAGTCACTCTCCAAAACGAAACATGCACGCGTCACCTCATCTGATGCAGGCGTTGATTTGGCTCTCCTCACCGATGGCTTAGAAGCTGAACGCGAGCAAGGCATTACGATTGATGTGGCTTACCGCTACTTTTCTACGCCAAAGCGTAAATTTATTGTTGCTGATGCTCCAGGTCACGAGCAATACACTCGCAACTTAGTAACTGGTGCATCTCAATCTGATGTTGCAGTCATTTTGGTTGATGCAACACGCGTTGATCTCAACACCACTCCAGCCACTCTATTGGCGCAAACCAAACGTCATGCGGCGATTGTGCATTTATTGGGTCTGCGTCATGTGGTATTTGCCGTCAATAAGATGGACTTATATGAGTTTGACGAGAAAGTCTTCAATACCATCAAGATTGCGATTGAAGATCTGACTCAAAAAATTGGGTTACCAAAGCCAACTTTGATTCCAATCTCAGCTTTGCTCGGCGCGAATGTTGTTACTGCCAGCAAAAATACACCTTGGTATAAAGGGCCTACTCTTTTAGAGTGGCTTGAGAGTTTAGATACCAGCCCCGAGTCCGAAAAGCTAGCGCTCCGCTTCCCAGTCCAGTATGTTGCACGCCAAGATGGCAGTGCTTCCGATGACTTCCGTGGCTACCTTGGAGAAATAGAGTCCGGCAGCATCCGCAAGGGCCAAAAGATTAAAGTTCTGCCAAGCGGCTCTGAGGCAACTGTTACCGAGATTTATTTAGGCAATCGCTCAAGCGACAAGCAAACCAATGGAAACAATGCGGTGGAATCTGCTGAAACGGGTCAAGCGGTAGCTATTCAATTATCTGAAGATATTGATATATCGCGCGGCTCTTTATTTATTAGCGCTGAAGATAGTCATCCACCAGTATTGAGCAAGCAACTTTCTGCTGATTTATGCTGGTTAGATAGCGAACCACTCTCATTGAGTCGTAAATATGCTTTACGACACACCACCAATACCGTTAGTGCAAAAGTGAAGAACATTCAACAAGTTTTAGATGTTCAAACCTTGTCTCAAGCTAGTGATGTGCATGCACTTTCCACCAATGAGATTGGCCGTGTTGATTTCATTCTGCAAAAACCAATTGTTGCAGACTTGTTTGATCAATCCCAGCGTACTGGTGCCTTTATCTTGATCGATGAAGCTACCAATCACACAGTGGCAGCCGGAATGATTCGTGAGGCCACAGCACAGTAATTGCTAAATCTGCATTAAGGAACAAAAGGCCTCGCGATGCGGGGCCTTTTCATTTACCAAAAAGAAAAGCCACCCCGAAGGATGGCTTAAAAGATTTTTTTGGAGGTACTACCTAAAGAATGAACTACGAATTCATATTAATCCTCTAGAAACCTCTGACTTGTGTCATTTGCATGATTGCAGGCATTAATGCTTCATTTTGGTGCGTTAATGGTTCTCTTTGGCATGATTGATTGAGTATTTGGGGATTTCAATCACTAGATCCTGCTTTGCCACAATAGCCTGGCAAGACAAACGAGACTGAGGATTTAGCCCCCATGCACGATCCAACATATCTTCCTCATTCTCATCAGGAGGATTCAAACTCTGAAAGCCCTCTTTCACAATCACGTGGCAGGTAGTACAAGCACACACCATATCGCAAGCATGTTCAATTGGAATGTCATTCTCTAATAAAGCCTCACAAATCGACGTGCCCGGAGCAACCTCAACCACTGCGCCTTCAGGACAATACTCACTATGCGGTAGTACGACGATTTGAGTCATGATTCTTTTCTATTGGGTTCAGTTTGAATTTTTTGAATTCGTTCTTGGGTTATATATTTTTAAATCTCAGCAACATTCTTGCCAGATAAAGCCTTCTGAATACTAGCGTTCATCCGTTTTTGCGCAAAGTCATCGGTTGCTTTTGCTGCATGATCCACTGCTTTACGAACCACCGCGCTATCTGCTTCATCATTTAAGATCTTTTGAAGCGTTGCCATCTCTTGATCAATGACCTTCTGCTCATCTGCACTCAATAAAGCACGATCGCTTGTAAGCGCGGTCTGCACCGCATCTAGAAGGCGCTGTGCATTAACCTGCTCTTCACGCAATGATCTAGAAAGCAAATCTTCTTTTGCAGATGAAAAACCATCTTGCAGCATGCGAGTAATTTCGGCATCGGTCAAACCGTAGGAAGGCTTGATATCAATCGAGGCTTTTACGCCGGAGCCTTGCTCGGTTGCGCTAACTGAGAGCAATCCATCGGCATCCACCTGGAAGGTCACTCGAATACGCGCAGCACCTGCGGCCATCGCCGGAATACCGCGCAGCTCAAACTTACCTAAAGACCGACAGTCTTGAGCCAACTCACGCTCACCCTGGACTACTTGTATTGCTAGCGCAGTCTGACCATCTTTAAAGGTTGTGAAATCCTGTGCTCTAGCGACTGGAATCGGTGTATTACGTGGAATGATTTTTTCTACTAAGCCACCCATGGTTTCAACACCAAGTGATAACGGAATGACGTCCAAGAGCAACCATTCATCATCTTTACTTTGATTGCCGGCCAACAGGTCGGCTTGCATCGCAGCGCCTAAGGCGACTACCTGATCAGGATTTAAATTATTTAATGGCTGTGTGCCAAAGAGCTCACCAACTGCGCGCTGTACATTCGGCATACGTGTTGAACCACCGACCATTACTACGCCTTTAACATCCTCGGCTTTTAAGCCTGCATCGCGCAAAGCTTTTTTACAAGCCATCAAAGTCTTGGTTACTAAATTCTGAGTAATCTCAAAGAACTGTGCCTGGCTTACGCCAACATTGACCACCGTGCCATCAGCAAGGGTCTCATGAACGCGCGCCAGAGGGTTGTGACTCAACTGCTCTTTGGCGTGCTTACAAGCCTGCAAGAGCGTTGCATGATCATGAATCGATAGCGGTGGAAGCTTGGCTTGTTCAATTACCCAACAATACAAACGATGATCAAAGTCATCACCACCTAAAGCGGAATCACCACCAGTAGAAAGCACTTCAAAGACACCGCGACTCATACGCAGTATCGAGATATCAAATGTTCCGCCACCTAAGTCATAGACGGCATAGACGCCTTCTGAGGCGTTATCTAGTCCATAAGCAATTGCGGCAGCTGTAGGCTCATTCAGTAAGCGCAGCACTTCAATGCCTGCTAACTTGGCAGCATCTTTTGTGGCTTGACGTTGCGCATCATCAAAATAAGCGGGAACAGTAATTACTGCTCCCACGATTTCATCGGAGACAGAATCTTCTGCCAACTGACGTAAACGCGCCAGAATTTCTGCGGAAACTTCAATAGGACTCTTATCGCCAGCAACGGTTCTCAGCTTAAGCATTCCTGGCTGATCAACAAAGTCATAGGGAGCACTTTCAATATGTTCCACATCCAGCAAGCCACGGCCCATGAAACGCTTTACGGAAACAATCGTGTTCTTAGGATCAATTACGACGCTCTCAAGCGCCTCAAAGCCCGCTTGAGTTCTGCCATTTGGCAGATAACGGATGACTGATGGAAGTAGCTCTCTACCCTGCGCATCTGGCAAGACCTTAGGCAAGGCATCACGCACAATCGCTACCAATGAATTCGTAGTTCCCAAATCAATGCCCACGGCAATGCGGCGCTGATGGGGCGCTAACGATTTACCGGGTTCAGAGATTTGTAATAAGGCCATAGGAGATAGAGTTTAGCTTGATTGAGACTAGATTAAGGCCGCAATGGTGTCATCAAGTTCAACCGCAAACTTATCAATGAAAAGTAAACCACGTAGCAATTCTGCTGCGCGCTGATAATTTTTAGCCCCATCAATAGCCTGGGCGATTTCAGCTAGGGTATCTGCCTTTGATTCTTCTACCTCGGCCATCAAAGCCTCTAAAGCGGGCAAATCTTCCGCTTGTTCATCGAGACTTTCACGCCACTCCATCTGCCTCATCAAAAAAGCGGCAGGCATTGCAGTATTGG
>CANBSM010000093.1 GCA_947372155.1 Burkholderiaceae bacterium | reverse complement strand
ATATAACTTCTATAGAGTGAATGCCCCTTGAAGAATACTCAAACTAGCGCCTAATAATTTATTGTTTACTGAGCCTAGCCGCTTTACTAGGCGACCCTTATCAATCGTACGTATCTGATCAAGCATTACCAGTCCTTTTTTGCCGTCATGAGTGATGGGCAAACGAAAAGGTGCTGGGCGACCTTTTGTGGTCATTGGCGCAATGATGACTGTTCGCAAGAAATCATGCATCTCTTGAGGAGACACAATAATGCAAGGTCGAGTCTTTTTAATCTCGCTTCCCTTCGTTGGATCCAAATTAATGAGCCAAATATCTCCGCGTGTAACGATACTTTTTACCAAATCCAATCCTCATCACCCTCGTTCATGAAGTCGCCCAATACTAAGTGATCTTCTCCAGCCTCAGCGATTGCTTTTGAAGCCTCAGCCCAGCCTTCACGGGGATTTTTTTTGGGCTTACTTAACACTAGTCTGTTGTCCTCAACAATCAAATCCGCTTCATCCTCAAAGCCAACTTGCTCAAGGATAGCCTTTGGAATAACCACTCCACGAGAGTTACCAATTTGGCGAATTTGGAGGTGCAACTGTTTTTTCATAGTAATAACAATGTTATTACATAAACAGACGAGCGTCAAATAGGGATGAATAACCCTATTTAGAGGGCAAACAGTTCATGTAGAAACGTTTGATCTCTTGATCACAACTTACGTCCCTGGGCTCAATCGGTCGCTGTAATGTAATTCCCTCAATCGTTTTACAACGACTCAAAGCTACGTAGACTTGGCCCGAGGCAAATGCACCCGATGAGAGATCCACTTTCACCTTATCAAGCGTCTTGCCCTGGCTCTTGTGAATAGTGACTGCCCAAGCCAGCATGAGTGGAATCTGCACATAAGTGCCGATAATGCTCGGGGAAATCTTCCCTGACATCATGTCGTGATCGTAACGATACGATTCCCATTGATGGCCTGTCACTTCAACGGTGTTCGAGTAAGGCCCGTTCTGAACCATCACTTTCACCTTGTCCGGCAGCATCTCTCGCACTACACCAATCGTGCCATTGACCCAACGCTTCGGAAATCCCGGATCTGTTGCCGTAAACAGCACCTTTGCACCAACCTTGAGGACTAAATTATTGGGCGAAGGCAAATTGCGCTCATCAATGTTGAACTTGCCAGTCGACTTACCCGCGTAGACTTTGCCTTCAGTCGTAATGGCGCGAAGCCCCGCCCCATTAATCTGATCAGCACGCGCATTAGTCGTTGTCAGCGTAATGGTTTGTTCATCCACTTCAGCATCTTTTTGAAAGCACTGAGCATTTAAGGTATCGATAGCCTCGTCGACATCCTGATTAATCCGAATGCGATTGAGTAGGCCTGCAAAGTGTTCGTCTTTTTGGCGAAAGATTTTAGAAAGCTCCACCATCGTGACGTCTTTGCGATGCAGTGCCATCGCACAAAAGAAATAAGGTCCTTCGTACCCTCTCTCAGATAACACTTGCATATCAGAGCTTGATACCACGGGAGGTAGCTGGAATAAGTCCCCCACAAACATCACCTGAATACCGCCGAAAGGTTTACCTTTTTGAGGACCGTTCTCGCGTAGAAACAAATCCATCGCATCGACTACATCAGCGCGCACCATCGAGATCTCGTCAATGATCAGCAGGCGAATATCTTTATAGAGGCGTTTATCACGTAAGGGCTTGATGTCCTCTTCCGGAAAGATGAGTCGAGGAGGCAATCTAAAAAAGGAATGGATAGTCACCCCTTTAACCTGAAGTGCCGCAACACCGGTAGGAGCAACCACCACGACATTGCCCGGGATGGTTTCTCGTAAATAGCCGATTAAAGTTGTCTTGCCTGTACCCGCTTTACCACTGACGAAGATATAAGGATCGTGACGCTCAATGGCCTCAATTACCGCTTGGTAATCGGGGGTGATTTCAATTTCGGAGGAATCTACAGCAGGACTAGTCATCCCCTATTGTTTCACGGCATCAGCCACGCACCGAAACCCGATATAAACCACCGCAATATCAGCGGGTTTATATTCCACATCACCCTCTTGCTGGCGCTCAGGACCATACCACCATGAAGCGCCACGGGTGATATAGCTACCATTGCGCTCCGTAGAGGTCCACTCCCAGACATTGCCGCCCATGTCATACATGCCATTCACACCTGGCTTAGTGCTTCCCGTGATGACATGCCCTGTTCCGCGATTGAGTGCGCCTGCTGGAGCCAAGCCTTTGTAGTCGCCACAACCACTCAGGCAATGGGATGGCGAAGGATTAGCGCCACCTGGATAGGGATAGCGTTGCTCTTTTGTATAACCGGCTGGAGGATTTGCTCTTTGCTCCAAGAAAGCGGCATTAGTCCACTCCGCATCCGTTGGTAGGCGCTTGCCATAAAAACGGCAGATAGATTCCGCTTCCTTTTGATTTAGCTGAACTGCTGGCTCAGTATCTTTTGCTGGCACACCGTATGGCGTTTTCCAAGTCCATCCTAGTTTTTGCACAAACCCAGATTCATACGATAAACCGCCACCCTTCTTTTCCGCGGCGCTGACAAAGCCTGTTGATGATGCATAAGTCTTCACGTCAGCGATATTCATCTCGGTTTGATCCCAAATCAGGTTGCCGATTTGAACAGTAGGAATAGATGAACTGGGTGCGCTTTGACTTGGCGTAGATCTGAGCATGAAATACAAAGCCACAATACTCAGCAAGACTCCAAAGATAATTGGAAGTACATCGAATTTTTTCATGATCAGGAAAGCTCTTATAAAAACAGTGGGTCCAAACTGGCTTTTAAATGAGATCTTTTAACGTGATCTTCACCGTATGATCGCCATACATCACTATGGCGTTTCGACCTTTGGATTTAGCGGCATACATTGCAGTATCCGCATTATTCATTAAATCAGTAGCATTAAGACCGTGGAACGGGAATATGGCAACACCAATACTGGCGCTAGTGGTCAAACTATAGCCATCAGCATCGATTGGATCAATCAGAGCAGAGCGAATTTTTTCTGCCACGATCATAGCTGCCTCCTCGGTTCTAACATCGGGCAACAGGACTATAAACTCATCCCCGCCGATACGGGCTACAGTATCTGACTCACGCAGACAAAGCTGCATGCGTTTTGCAACCTCAAGCAATACCGCATCTCCAGCAGTATGACCACTGACGTCATTAATTGTCTTTAGGTTATCCAGATCGATAAAGAGCAAAGCTAGTTCAGACTGCTTACGCTTACATACAGTAAGGGCTGTTGAAAGACGATCGGAAAATAAGGTTCTGTTCGGTAGCTGGGTTAATGAATCATGATGGGCGCGGTACTCGTTTTCAGCGCTCCTTCTGTATGACAGAAGAAAAGTATAAGCACCAATGAAAATAATGATGATGCTCAATACGCTGGCTATTAAAACGCCAAAGGCATTCTTATACCAATTAGATAAATATAAAGACTCTGGAACAACTACACCCACAATAAAAGGATATTGATTTACTTTTCGATAAGAAATCATCCGCATTACTGGCTCCGCATTCTGCCTGGTAAAGCCAGTTTCAGATGAAAACACAACTCCATTGCCCTCCACCGCTGCCGCTAGGGACTGGTCAATAAACGGATTGGTATTTACTTTGCCAATCAGATTTTCAACCAAAGGCCAACGGGTCAGCAAGGTCTTGTCAGTGCGATAAAGCGTGATTCCAACCCCATCACCAATATTGACACCAATTCTTTCGTAAAGCGAAGAAAACACCTCGACAGAAACCCCGGTCAAGATCACCCCAAGAAACTCATCATTCTTTCCATTGACACGTTTTGCTAGATAGAACACCCACTTGCCATTGCCCTTATTGCGCACAGGTGCGCTATAGAAGGTTTCATGATCATTGTGCGTTTTTAGATATTCGAAATAATCACGATCTGCTAGATTGATTGATGGCGCCGGAAACGAACGGGAAAAATTAAGCGCCCTACCATCGCTACCTACAAATGTTGCGACATCTAGTATAGGATTTGACTTGGTTTTTTCCTCTAGTAATTCGAAACTTTTTTTACTGGAGGCGAACTCGCGATAACTCTTTTCATTTTGAATTTTCTCTAGCTCAATTACATCGTCGATACTTTGTAAAACTGTGTTTGCAGAGAATATGATCTGCGAAGTATGCTCAGCCAATATTAAAGACAGAGTCGCAATTTGCTCCTCCCTATCCTCCACTGTATTACGACGTAATAAGTATCCAGAAACGACAGCGTTAATAGCAAAGATGATTGCCAAAATAAGTGCGCCACCGACAATAAAGAAAGAATTGCGTCGAATGATCGACTTTGGCTCAAAGCTAACGCTCATTACGAGTCTCCATATAACTCGGAGATCTTCAAGAAACGATCTTTTTCCTGAATAAACGCCTCAACAATGCGTGGATCAAAACGTATGCCTTTTAAGCGAGTAATCTCTAAACAAGCTTCTTCATGGGTCCACTTCTTTTTATAAACCCGCTCATTAACTAAGGCGTCGTATGTATCAGCCAGCGACATGAGTCGTGCTGCCAAGGGAATTTCCTCGCCCTTTAGACCACTGGGATATCCAGAGCCATCCCAATTCTCATGATGTCCTCCGGCGATCCCAATTGCAGCATCCAAAACATGGGTATGCTTTGCATCCTTGAGTTTTGCGGCACTAAGGACATCCCGACCTAAATTGGCATGGGTTTTCATGATCTGCCACTCATCATCCGATAACGATCCGGGCTTTTTCAGGATGGTATCTGGAATACCCACCTTACCAATATCGTGTAATGGCGCAGCTTTCACAATATCTTCTATTGCTTTGAGAGTTAGCTGTTCTGTGTAGGCTCCGCTTGACCGTAATCTTTCAGCTAAAGCACGCACATAGTTTTTTGTGCGGAGGATGTGATTACCGGTTTCGTTATCTCGCACCATCGATAACGCATTTAGGCTGTGAAGCATTCCATCCTCAATGGCATGCGCGCTCCGGCGATATTCATGCCAAAGCTTTTCCATATAGTAATTGGTAATTAATATACAAATAGTGACAATCGACAGAATTGCAGCGATACGCATTGCAAAAGCCAAACCATCCTCCTGATACAAGGTTCCAGGATGGCTCATTTCGTTTAGCGCTAAAAGTGATCGAATAATACGAGCGCAGAGTTGAAAAAACTCAACCCCAAGCAATAATTTAATTTGATAAGCATTATCTTTTTTTAATAGCTGGCCTAAAGAAATAATCTGCCAAACGCAAAAGAGACTGAGGGCAGTATTCATCAAATGAATACGATCTTGTGTTTGCCCAAAAAAATGCAGGTAGATGTAAATGGTGGAGGCAAATGCGAATATAACAAAAGCAGTCAGCTTGCTCGACTGTCTTAAGGCGCCGTTCCATACGCTGAACAATAAAGAAATATTCGCAACGCCTGCGATAAGGAAGATATTAGCCAAGGCCAATACAATCTTTCCACCCCACGGAGCAGTGGCATAACCCAACATGGAAGCCGCCAAAAAGCTTAGGCCGATTGGCCAGTAAATAACCCTAAATTGTGCGCGATCGTCATCCTTATTCGCCAGGAAACGGCCCATTAAGCCGACTAGGACGATGAATATGGCAAAGTAAAATGTTTGATTTGCTAACTGCATGAAATACCAAATAAATTGGGCTAATTAAAAGCCGTTACTCCATAATGTACTCTATTCCTTGATATTACAAATCATAATCAATTGCCAGCATATTATTTAACTAGATTCAATAATCCCATGACTTGGCATACCCTTCTTCGATATTGGCTCTTGAGTTTTATTCTTGGGTTGACCTGCGCGTCGACTGCCTATGGAGGCGAAGATTGGACACAATTTAAAGCCACCTATATTGAAAATGGTCGGGTGATTGATAAAGGCCAAAATGGTATTAGCCACACCGAAGGTCAAGGCATCGCTCTGCTGTTAGCGGTGCAAAACAACGACCCAGAAACTTTCTCCCAAATTTGGAATTGGACACAGCGCAATCTACAAGTTCGCGACGATAAATTGTTTGCCTGGAGCTGGTCACCCACGGTAGGCATTAATGACATGAATAACGCCAGTGATGGTGACTTATTTATAGCCTGGGCTTTATCGCGCGCCTATTCCAAATGGAATGAGCCTAGATACTTATTTGCCGCTATTCAGGTAAGTCAATCTATACGTGAAAAGCTCTTACGCAAAGCTAATAAAGGAATTGTTTTGCTTCCCGGTTCAATCGGCTTTGAAAAGACGAATAGCTTAAAACTCAACCTCTCCTACTGGGTCTTTCCTGCGATTACAAATCTTGCCAACCTTGATCCAGCCCCAGAGTGGGAAGAGTTGAGAGCAACAGGTTTGCAGCTCATTCAAGAGGCTCGATACGGACAATGGCAATTACCATCCGACTGGGTAAAGCTTGATGGCGACAAACTGACACCTGTAGATGGAGACCATTTTGGATATGACGCAGTTAGAATTCCTCTATATTTAATTTGGGATAAACAAGCCTCGCCATCCTCAATAAAGCCTTTTCAAAACTTCTGGGGCTCCTTTTCTGGCAAATCACTTCTACCGGCCTGGGTAAACGTCAATACTGATGAAATGGCAACGTACAATGCATCTGCAGGCTTTTACAGTGTTGCAGCAATGACACTTGCTTATCCCAATATAGATTCGACTCAACTACCCAGCTTTAATCCTTCCCAAGGCTATTACTCTTCTATGTTGTCTTTATTTACCAAAATGGCTCTTGAGGATCTCAAAAAGTAATATGGGAATTTGGAATTTTTATTTCCTCATCAAGATTATCCTGTTCTATACAGGCTATATTCACTTCCATTTTTTTGTAAACGCTGCTTTTGCGTTATTTCTGATTTTTTCCCACGCTAATCCTGCCTTGCTGAGAATTCGCAAATGGGTAGCACTACCCATTGGTATCGTCATTCTGTATTTTGATAGTCCACTTCCACCCCTTCGCAACATCATCCCCAAGATTAGTCAGCTACTGGACTTTAGTTATCAGTATTACTTGGAGCTCTTAACTCGAATTTTTGATTGGCGAGTCATTGCCATCTTGCTTGGTCTGTATCTTATTTACTTCCTGCTTTCAAAGAAGCTAAGAATGACAACCATTGCTTCTTTAGCAATCTTAAGCACCTTGCTCCCCTTGGGGGCAAATATGGCTCCCTTGGCCTACGACGCAGATGGCCAAGTTATTGGTCTGCCTAGCGACACAGAGCTTACTGAATCTCTTGATGGTTTCTTTATAGAAGAAGCATCCCGCACCGCCTTTAATCGCTCACAAAAACCGAGCGGAGCCCCATTTGATGTCTTGGTGATTAATGTCTGCTCACTGGCTTGGGATGACCTGAAATACATCAAAGAAGATAACAACCCGCTGTTCCAGCGCTTCCATTATTTATTCACCAACTTTAATTCAGCTTCTTCATATAGCGGCCCTTCAATTATTCGTTTATTGCGTGGTAGTCGTGGGCAACAAGACCAGCGTGATCTGTACAAGCCAGCAGTTGAAGATTCTCTGCTGTTTAACAATCTTAATAAAACCGGCTTTCAAGTACAGCTTGCCCTAAATCACGATGGAAAGTACGGCGACCTCTTAAAGGAAATCCGTAATGAAGGTGGCATGTCCGCCCCGCTATTTGATAACACGCAAGCCACCCCTTACTTAAGAGGTTTTGACGGCTCGCAGATTTACGATGACTACTCGGTCCTATCCAATTGGTGGGATGCACGCATGAAGTCACCTAATGAAAGAGTTGCTCTCTTCTACAACACAATCTCTCTCCATGATGGCAATCGCGCCTTAGACGGCAGTCGACTGGAAAACAGTGTCGAGACCTACTCTCGCAGAGCCCGTAAATTACTAACGGATATTGATCGCTTCTACACCAAGGTAAATAGTTCTGGTCGACAAGTAGTGATTGTTTTCATACCTGAGCATGGCGCAGCAATACGAAGAAACAAAAATGAAATTGTGGGTATGCGAGAAATCCCAAGTCCAAATGTGACTAATATTCCGGTGGGAATCATGTTTACTAGCAAAACAGATGCTCCAGTGAAAACAAATATCATCGAACAGCCAACGAGTTATCTTGCCGCCTCCGATTTAATCTCTAAGTTTGTGGGTAAAGCTCCTTTTGGCGCTAACCCCCCAAGCACTGAGACTTATCTAAAGAATCTTCCGAGTACGCGCTTTGTTGCTGAGAATGAAGACTCCGTCATCATGAAATTTGGTTCCTCGTATTACTTCCGCTCCAACGATATCAACTGGAACCTATTCGAAACCAATAACTAAGGTTTTGATTTG
>CANBSM010000092.1 GCA_947372155.1 Burkholderiaceae bacterium | reverse complement strand
GCTCCTGCAATGGCAGATTAAAGTCGTCTGCATTCTTAATAGAGTTATCTACATAGTCGGCACCCAATACTTCACGACGGGTTTTTAAGCCTTTTTCAAAAGATTCATGGTTCATTTATAGCTCCTTAGTTAATTAATGTTGGGGGTGTGTTTTATTACTTCTTCGCAAACCACTTATCGTTGTCCTGACCTAAAGTTGGAGCAGCACGTCTAATCGGTGGTCGTTGACCATTGATTTTGTAAGGTGTGGCGTGTATTAAGACTGACTCACCATTTTCAATCTTGGTCTCCACCAGCATTTCACGGTCTCGAATATATGGGTGATCAATCAAATCACTTACATCGCAAACTTGTCCAGCGGTGATATCCATCTCTTTAAAAAATGCCAAAGCATGCTCAAGATTTAATTTAGAAATATGGCCTTGAATTAATCGATCAAGATCATCGATATTGGCAAGCCTTGCTTCGTGACTTGAAAAACGGGGATCCTCTAATCCTTTCGGGAAGCCAATCCCCTCAAATAATCTCTTAAGTGTCCCCTCCATACCAGCAGAAAGTGCAATCCAGCGACCATCTTGTGTTTGATATACATTTCGTGGTGCATGGGTAGGAGAGTGACTACCAGATCGTGGCGTCACCTCGCCTGTCAGTTGATACTCCGCCGCTTGTGGGCCCAGCACTGAAAACAAAGGTTCAAATAAAGATAGGTCAACCTCCTGTACGGTGGGATTGCTAGACTGCCGCTGCTTTTGCAGCAAAGCTAGGGCTAGTGTTGAACCATAAATTCCAGCAATCGTGTCAGCCATGGCAAAGGGAGGCAGAACAGGTGGTCTATCAGCAAAACCATTCATAGAGGCAAAGCCACTCATTGCCTCTATCAAAGAACCAAATCCGCCTCGCTCAGAAAATACACCTGTTTGACCCCAACCAGAAATACGAATCACTACTAATTTTGGATTGAGGGCCTGAAGGCTCTTTGTATCCAACCCCATTTTTTCAAGAGTGCCCGGCCTAAAATTTTCAACCAAAATATCGGCCTTCTGAATTAAGTCTTTTAACGCAATGAGCCCTTCTGGGTCACGCAGGTCAAGGGAAACGCTATCTTTGTTTCGACTATAAGCAAGCCAGTAGGTGCTCACGCCTTTGCGCTGCCAAGCACGTAGCTCGTCCCCTTTTCCCGGTCGCTCAACCTTAATGACTTGAGCACCCATATCAGCCAAAACATGCGTCAACATATTTCCAGAGACCAGCCTTGAAAGATCTATAACAATGACATCCGCAAGCGCCAGAGTTTCTTGCCCGCTCATTGCAATCGGTGCTCAACGAAAAGAGGTGTCATTACTCTGGCTTAATCCCAGCGTTCTTCATGGCTACTTTCCATCTTTCAACATCAGTCTTTAAGAAAGCTCCTAAATGGGCAGGGGTAGCAGAGCTTGGCGGCACAATCATTGCATCCATCTCATTAAAGCGTTGAACCAATACAGGATCCTTTAAAGCGGTCCCCAAAGAGGCAACCAAGCGATCAATGACCGTCTTAGGCGTGCCCTTCGGCGCATACAAACCATGCCATACCGTTAACTGAAAACCGGGCATGCCAGATTGGCTGAAAGTGGGCGTCTGCGGCAGCGAACTAATACGGTCTCTTGTAGCGACTGCAAGTGCTTTTAGGTTTCCACCTTTAATGTGCTGCAGGGTGCTGGCAGGTTGATCACAAATGACATCCACCTGACCAGCTAGTAAATCATTTAAGGCCGGCCCAGTTCCCTTATAGGAAATAGAAGTCCAATTAGCCGCAAGAGAGGACTTCATTAACACTTCGCATAAATTAGATGTAGAACCAACTCCCGCATTTGCAAAATTTAACTTACCAGGATTTGCTTTGATAAAGTCAATTAAGCCCTGCAAAGTATTGGCGGGGAAATCCTTCCTTGCTACCAGCACCATCGGAACATCATTGACCATACCAATCGGCGCAAAATCTATTACAGGATCATAGGGAAGTTTGGAGTACAAAGCTGGTGAAGCAGCTTGGGCCATGTTGTGAAAGAGGATTGTATATCCATCAGCAGGAGCTCTAACAACACGCACGGCGCCAATTGTGCCGCCGGCACCGCCAGTGTTATCAACGACAACCGGCTGCCCAAGATTTTTTGACATCGTCTGGGCTAGCATGCGCCCCATAACATCCGTTGACCCCGCCGGTGCATAAGGCACAACCATAGTGATCTGCTTATCAGGGTACTCAGCAAAAGCAACTGCCGAGGCAGATAAAAAAATACTAGCAAGAACTTTTTTATAAAGTTTCATATTGTCTCCTCCAACCAATGAATTACATCTAAGACTTAAGATTGCGACTTAACAAAGCCATACATAGCTGTATGATCTGCACCCTTACCCAATTGCTCATCTGCTGCTTGAGCAGTCAACGCACACTGCTTAGCTAAGTTTGAATAGCAGCCCATACCTTCAATAAAGCCTAGTGCAATCTGTAAATCTTTACGCATCAATGCCAGTGAGAAGCCAGAATTAAATGCTTCATTCAGCATAAAGTTTTCTACTTTATTCTCAGTGGTATTATTTCTGCCGGTCGATGCATTGAAGACTTTATTAACAATATGTGGGTCTAAGCCAAATTTTTCTGCAGCATTTAACGCTTCAGATGCTGCAATCAAACCAGACGCAGATACATAATTATTGAGCGCTTTCACTGCATGAGCTGCACCCGCATCACCAACATAAACAATGCTCTTGCCCATCTTTTCCAGCAAGGGCAAGCAAACATTAAAGTCGCCACTTTCACCACCAACAATAATGGCCAATGATCCATCAACTGCCTTCTTGACGCCGCCTGAAACAGGCGCATCCACAAAATGGATTCCCATCGCAGTCAGTTTTTTATTGTTTTCTTTTGAAGAAATCGGGCTCGATGAACTCATATCAATGAGATAACTCCCCTTCTTAAGCCCCTCCGCTACACCCGGCTTCCCATTGCTACCCCATAACATCGCATCAATGATGGCGCTATCAGGCAACATTAAGATAGTGAAGTCGGATCCCTCTACAGCCTGAGCCGGAGAGCTGTCCAGTTGAAAACCAGCATGACCTGAAAATTTTTCTCCGACATTCGGATTAAGATCAAAGCCCTTAAGCTGGTAACCCACCTTGAGTAAGTTTTGCGCCATTGGCACGCCCATCAAACCAAGGCCAATAAAGGCAATTTTTGTCTCTGCAGGATTCATTAAATTCCCATTTCCTTAAAAATTTCCTTGGCACAGCGAAAGCTATCAATTGCCGCGGGTACACCACAGTAAATTGCTGTTTGCAGAAAAACTTCTTTAATGTCATCCTTAGTGAGGCCATTGTTAATAGCGCCTCTGACGTGCAACTTGAG
>CANBSM010000091.1 GCA_947372155.1 Burkholderiaceae bacterium | reverse complement strand
TAAAAAAGTAAAAAAGCCAACGGCAGCTAAGCCAAGCAGAATAAAGCCTAGCTGGCGATCTAGTCCCGCAAAGATGCTTGAGAAAAATCCTTTAACTTTGATTAAGGGGCTCTTTTCCATTCAGGAACCTCCTTGGGCCACTTGCCCTCAATGTAATAGTCCAATGCTTGACGTGCAATCGGAGCGGCATACTGCGCGCCGAAGCCTGCGTTCTCTACAACCATTGCAATCACAATCGTTGGTTTATCCGCTGGAGCAAATGCGATATACAAGGCATGGTCGCGCAAAAATTCTGCTGTAGATCCATGTTTGTAATCTTTGGAGTTCAAGCTAAATACCTGCGCAGTTCCGGTTTTTCCGCCCACTTGATATCCAGTGCCCTTAAATGCTGCGGCAGATGTGCCAGAGTTATTAACCTCGACCATGGCCTTCTTGATCACCTCAATATTCTCAGCATTGAGATCGATGCGATAACTTTCTTTTGGGGTTGTCAGCACTCTGTTGCGAGTAAATGGATCTTCAATAGCTTTGACTAAGTGAGGCTTCATCACAATACCGTTATTAGCTACGTTTGCCATGGCATGAGCTAATTGCAAAATTGTGAAAGCGTTATAGCCCTGGCCAATGCCTAAAGAAATAGTTTCACCTTCATACCATTTTTGCTGCTCAGGTTTTTTGAAGGTATTTTTCTTCCACTCGGTGGATGGCAGAACGCCTCTTGATTCACCCTGTAAATCGATGCCCGTAATTTGACCAAAGCCTAATGGCTTCATAAAATCGGCAATCATGTTTACACCCATGTCGCGCGCTAGCATGTAGTAATACGTGTCACAAGATTCAACAATCGACTTTTGCATATCGACAATTCCGTGACCACCTTTTTTATCATCCCGGAAGGTATGGTTACCAAAGTCAAAGTAACCAGGATCCGAAATTGTTTGTGATGGTGTGCGCTTTTTATTTTCTAAGGCCGCCAATGCCATGAAAGGTTTGTAAGTGGATCCAGGTGGATAGATCCCTTTTAGTGGGCGGTTATAGAGTGGCTTCTGTGGTGAGTCATTCAACTCTTTCCAAGTCACTGAATCAATGCCCTCAACAAAATCATTCGGATTGAAGTTGGGCTTAGAGACAAAAGCCAATACATCACCTGTCGCTGGTTCAATGGCTACAAATGCACCGCGGAAATTTCCATACAGTTGCTCAACTAAATATTGGAGCTTGATATCAACTGAGAGCACTACATTTTTTCCGGGAACCGAAGGAGAGCTAGAAAGTGTACGCACCGGTTTGCCGCCTGCAGTAATTTCTACTTGATCGTAACCGGGCACGCCGCGCAATACAGTTTCATAACTTTGCTCTAAACCAATCTTGCCTACGTACTGAATGCCAGGTAAAAAAGAAGCCTGCAAAGCATCGGGATCATCGGCTTTTGCGCCCTCAATTTCAGTCTGCATGCGCTCTTTGTCGCGTTGCGAAACGCGGCCAATATAGCCAATCAGGTGGGAGGCTAATTCGTTGTATGGATACTCCCGAAAGCTTCTAGCCCGGATTTCTACCCCAGGAAAGCGATAGCGATTGGCCATAAAACGGGCAGTTTCGGTCTCATTGAGCATGGAGCGCAGGGGAAAAGTGCCCATATTTCGAGAATCCTCTAGCGAACGCTTGAAATTCCGACGATCCCGAGGTGAAATGGCAACGATTTCAGAAAGATCGTTGATGAGCTGATCTACATTCCCTTTGACTTCTTCAGCATTCACATCTAGCGTGAGGGCAGAATAATTTCGGCCAATGACAATGCCATTACGATCAATGATGAGTCCGCGATTTGCCGGGGCCGGAACCAAGGCAATGCGATTACTTTCAGCTAGCAGTGCGTATTTTCCGTGGCTTACTAGCTGCAGCCACACAAGACGCGTGATGAGTAGTAAAAAGCAAAACGTGACAAATAGAGTCGCAATATGAATGCGCTCTTGAAAAGAGTCGAGATTCGGTTTTTTAAAAGAAACCATTCCGCTTCTTAAAGGGGTCGATTGTGATCAACATCTATAGGGCGACGTTGGGGCGCAAGCAAGATGCGGGTAGCTAGTGGCCAAAGCATTGCTTCAATCAAAGCCTGGATCGCGCCTGTTAAAGCCCACCAATAGAGTTCACCGCTGAGTAGCCAGTGTGCCAACACAGGAAATAGCGATACCAATAAGAAAATAGGAAGTAGGTGCAATGCTTGTGAAAGAACGGTCAGGGCCACAATGCGCCTGTGCCATGAAATAGCAAGGTAGGCGACCAAAGAGTAACTAAAGGCGTGCAATCCTAATAAATCGGAATTATGTACATCGATCATCAAGCCCAAAATGAAGGCGGTGATGACGCTGACATAGCGATGTTGATGAATGTTCCAAAACACAATACACAGGATTAACCAATCTGGCACCCAACCGTAATTACCAATGGGCAATAGGTTTAATAGCAGTGCACAAAATAAGCTGAAATAAATGAAGACCGGATTTACCGGGCGCAGAATATAGCCGCTCTGGAAATCGATCATTGCATACCTCGCGCACGCGTTTGGCGTCTGCCGGGTGTATTGCTTAGTGGTGCACCAGAAGTGGATTTGTTATTCACAGTAGCTGCTTTGGCATCGAGTTGCGGATCGTACAACAGTGCAAGCGCTTGACGATAGCGATTTACTGCCGCAACGGGAACACAAAAGACGTTAGAAGAGTTCTTATCGACATTGCGCTCAATCTTGCTAATCACTGCTACTGCAAACCCTGGAGGGTAAACGCCATCAATGCCCGAGGTCAGCAAAATATCGCCAACTTCCAAATCGCTGGCTACCGGGAGGTAGCGAAGCTCTAGTGGATTGCCGCGCCCTGCGCCAAATACGGCTGCACGAAGGCCATTGCGGGCCACTTGGACTGGAACCGCAAAATCACGGTCCTCCAAAAGGGAAACCTCGGCAGAGCGCTCATAGAGACGGACCACTTGGCCCAGAATCCCGGAATCATTGGCAATCGGGTTCCCAAGCTTTAGGCCGTCATTACTGCCGCGATTGATCACAATGCGCTGTGAAATGGGATTGGGTGGGTTAAACAAAATTTCTACCGGCAGTGTTTTGAATGGAACCTGTTTTTGCAAAGTCATGAGCTCGCGCAGGTTTTGGTTTTCCACCATCAAAAATTCAGATTGATTTGCCAATAGAGAAAGCTCTGCCTGACGCACTTTCATCACTTGATTTTCTTGATCAAGGGTTGATCTTGTTGTGAAGTATTCAGATGTTGCTTCGAATGCATTGCGCGGCGCCATCATGGCGTATTCAAGTGGACGCAAAATCCAGTTGACGTTATTGCGAATAGGGTCGAGTGCTTTGAAGCGAAAATCGAT
>CANBSM010000090.1 GCA_947372155.1 Burkholderiaceae bacterium | reverse complement strand
GGTTTCTGAAGAAAAATTGATGGACGCTGTGACTGCTGTTTCTGGAAGCGGTCCAGCTTATGTGTTTGCTTTTTTAGAAGCTATGCAATCTGCTGGCGAAAAACTAGGGCTTGATGCAAAGACTGCTCGTAAACTAGCCTATGCAACACTTGAAGGTGCTACTCAGCTAGCCCATAACTCAGATGAGCATGCTGGGGTCTTACGCGAGAGGGTTACCTCCAAAGGCGGAACTACCGCAGCAGCATTGGATGTCATGAAACAACAAGGCTGGCACGAGATTTTAGAAAAAGCGATCGATGCAGCCAATCAGCGCGGCAAAGCCATGGGTGATGAACTAGGTCAAAGCTAGGCCCAATACAATCCCAAGAAATAAAAATCCGCCTAACCAGTTGTTATGGCGAAATGCCTTAAAGCAATTTTCCCTATTACGCGTAGATATCAGCTTGAGATGGTAAATGGCGCAAGCCAATGCCGCGAACCAGCCTACTAAAAAATAATTACTCAAGCTAGCTAATTGGGCCACCCATAGCTGACTTAGAAAAAGCATCCCGTAGCTTATTGCTATAGCTACGACATCGTACTGACCAAAAGTAATTGCCGATGTTCTTAGCCCTAGTCGTAGATCATCATCGCGATCAACCATTGCATAGGCGGTATCGTAGGCGATCGCCCAAAAGATATTCCCAATAAATAAGAACCAAGCCTCCAGAGGGATGAAATCTAGAATGGCCGCATACGCCATCGGGATACCAAATCCAAAGGCAATCCCCAAGACAGCTTGAGGCATCGCAAAAAAGCGCTTAGTGAAGGGGTAGACGAAGGCAACCAGCAAAGCCAGTACTGATAGTTGCTTTGTAAATGTATTTAAGGGTTGAATCAGTAAGAAAGCCAGAAAAGCCAATACGCCAGCAACAGCTACAGCTTCTTTGCCTGAAATTTTGCCGCTAGTAACCGGACGACCTTGTGTTCTTTTAACGTGAAGATCAAAATCCCTATCGGCGTAATCATTAATTGCACAACCTGCGCTACGCATCAAAAAGGTGCCGGCAACAAAAATTAGCAAAATAGATAAATCAGGTACTCCGCTACTTGCCAACCAGAGAGCCCAGAGCGTAGGCCACAAGAGCAATAGTGTGCCGATTGGTTTGTCTAACCGAATGAGGTAGCAGTATGAAATGAAACGCTCTTTTAAATTCATAAGGTAATTATCAAGCCTTCAGAAATTCTGCTCGAGATCCGAGCCAGCGCTCTAAATGACGCTCCACCAGATCTGCATGCTCAGCGAGTAAGCGCTCAGCCGCCTGTTGAGCCAACTCAATTAACCAGGCATCACGTTGTAAATCGACAAAGCGCAACATGGCATCCCCCGACTGTTTAGCCCCTAGTAATTCGCCGGGCCCGCGCAGCGATAAATCTCGCTCAGCAATCACAAAACCATCTGAGGTCTCACGCAGTGTTTGCAAACGCTCCTTAGCAGCCATTGAGAGCGGCTCGGCATACATCAAAATACAAACCGAATCTGCAGACCCCCTGCCCACGCGCCCACGCAATTGATGAATCTGGGCGTAACCAAACCGTTCAGCATGTTCGATCACCATTAAAGCCGCATTAGGCACATCTACCCCAACCTCAATTACGGTTGTTGCTACTAAGAGCTGAATTTCATTTGCCTTGAAGGCGGCCATCACCGCTGCCTTTTCATCCGCTTTCAATCTGCCATGTACCAAGCCAACCTTAAAGCCCGGCAGCGCCAGTGTGAGTTGCTCATAGCTCTCAACTGCAGTTTGCAGTTGCAGGACTTCAGACTCTTCAATGAGAGGACAAACCCAATACGCTTGCAATCCCTTGGATAACCAACTTTGCAAACCACCAATCACTTCATCACGGCGACTAGCTTTGACAACTTTAGTGGCAATTGGTTTTCGACCTGGAGGTAACTCATCAATCACAGAGACGTCTAAGTCGGCGTAATAAGTCATTGCTAAAGTACGAGGAATAGGGGTGGCTGACATCATCAATTGATGACAGTAAAACAATTCGGAGCCAACACGTTGCTGAATCTCTAAACGCTGCCTCACCCCAAACCGATGTTGCTCATCAATGACCGCCAAACCCAACCTAGCAAAACTGACATTCTCCTGAATTAAGGCATGCGTACCAATAATGAGCTGGGCTTGCCCATTCTCGATGACCTCTTGTGCCAGTCTTTTTTCTTTGGCTTTCAGACTTCCTGATAGCCAAGCGATTCTTACTCCCAAAGGCTCAAACCATTCTTTCATTTTGAGATAGTGCTGCTCCGCCAAAATCTCCGTAGGTGCCATGATGGCGGCTTGATAGCCATGGTCCATTACCCGTGCGGCAGCTAAGGCAGCTACCACGGTCTTGCCACTACCCACATCCCCTTGTAGAAGGCGATTCATAGGGAATGATTTGGAGAGATCATCGCTAATTTCAGACCAAACACGATCTTGAGCATTGGTTAATTTAAAAGGTAATACTGTTAGCAAGCCTTCTTCAAAGCTTTGCTGTCCTTTCTCATCTTTACGCTCTTCTGTATTTTTTACAAAACTGGGTGCATGCCGCTCTCGACGAATCGCATGCGCACGCTTTAATGAAATTTGCTGAGCAAGGAGTTCCTCAAACTGTACTCGACGCCAAGCAGGATGAGTGCGCTCTAGCAATGCCTGGGTATTAGCATCGGCAGGCGGTTGATGCAAATAGGTAATCGCAGCTTGCAAGTTCGGCCAATCATGACTCGGTAGTAACTCTGCCATGAGTTTTTTAGGCAAGAACTCAGCTAGACTATCTTGCAGACTTGGGTCACGCAAGGCTTGTGTCACCGCCTTACGAATAATCGTTTGCGAAACTCCAACACTTGCCGGGTAAACCGGGGTCAAGCTAGTAGGCAAAGGCGCATCTGGAGCGACAGCCCTCACTGTAGGGTGCACCATCTCCGGACCCTGGAAACCCTCCCGCACCTCACCGCGTACTCGAATATTTATCCCAACTGCCATCTGCTTTTGCTGACTTGGATAGAAATTGAGGAAACGCAGATTTAAGGTTTCAGTCTCATCCTCGATGGTGACTATCATCTGCCGTCTGGGCCGAAATAAGACCTGATTGCGAATGACCACGCCCTGGGTCTGGGCTGAGTTAAATCTACCCTGAGCAATAGCCTCCTCGATGGTAAGCAGCTCAGTTTCATCCTCATAACGGGATGGCAAGTGCAAAGCAAGGGCCATAGGGCTGTCTAAACCCATCTTTTGGAGTGTGCTTGGCGCTTGTTTAGTAGTCATCGTTAAAATCTAATACCTGATGGTAATGCTATGCAACTCTCCGACTTTAATTAC
>CANBSM010000089.1 GCA_947372155.1 Burkholderiaceae bacterium | reverse complement strand
GTTGCTGTATTGCTCTTGTTGGTGTACTTAGTACTCTTGGTAACCATGGTTTATGGCCCAATTGCTGCGATGTTAGTTGAGATGTTCCCAACTCGCATTCGTTACACCTCTATGTCCTTGCCATACCATATTGGTAACGGTTGGTTCGGTGGCCTATTGCCAACGATCTCCTTTGCCTTGGTAGCGCAAAACGGTAACATTTACTACGGTCTCTGGTACCCAATCATCATCGCTGCGATGACATTGGTAATCGGTACACTGTTTGTACGTGAAACTAAAGACGTAGATATCTACGCACGTGACTAAGCTTCTTTAGTCTGCATCAGATAAGAAACCCGATCAGAAATGGTCGGGTTTTTTTATTCCCACAAATCTTTTTGATTGCGATTGTTTAAGAGTTTTTGATTTTGCTGGGCAATAGACGTTTCTCTAGAGCCAGGGATGACTGTAATTGCAGCTCCTGCAGTAAGCGCCCCAGTTTTCAGAACTCGCAAATACCAACCACTAAAGCCAGACTGCAGCATTGCTTTGCTTGCACCTTTGTAGCCAACAGCAGCATTGAATTTGAAACAAGGCTCACGGAGTTTGACAACGGCAAATTCCAATTCACCAATTTGCAGTCGATCCCCAACAAAGACTTCTGTTTCTAGTAGGCCTTCGATTGTGAAGTTCTCGCCGATGGCACCATGTTGTAGGTCAACCGGCCGCTTGGTTTCTCTGGTGAGCAGTTCATTCCAGAAAATATAGTGCTCTGCTGGATAAACATAAATCGCTTTTTCAATCCCCCCGTGTACCGATAGGTCAGCTTGCTCATCACCTTTCACCCCTAGTGGGGTTATTTCAACTGCAGTGGGATTTTCTAAATCACTCACCACCTTCTTGCGAATAGCAGATGCAACGGATTTGATGTCGGGATGATGATTGCCAAATAAAGGGGCTACCTTGCCGGCCGATATAGAAAGAAGTCTCATAGAGTAAGCGGGTGGTAATTAATAGCGGCAGCGTGCATCACTCTTGTATTTGGTGAAATACACAATGAGGTCTGCCTCGGATTTATATTGCGTGTAGTAAATTACGGCGCGTGCATCACTTTTATATTTTGTGTAAAACCAGACGCCAGGCTCGTTATCGCTGGAGTATTGGGTGTCATACACAATGCAGTTTGCTTCAGAGGGGTACTTAGTCACAAAGACCTTGGCATTAGCTTCTGATGGGTAATTGGTAACGAAGATTTGGGCTGCGAAAGCGGCAATGGGAAAGCAACTGCTCAAGAGCAAGAGGCTGAAAAGGCGCAGGAGGAGTGTATTCATCATTTGGGAATATTACGCCTTCTACTTTTTGGGTGTGCAGCCGACTGATATGATCACATGATGAATTGCCTTAAAAAGAAATCTGTTTTTGCGATGAGCCAGTTGGTCCTGGTATTTTTTTGCGCCATGGCAAGTTCAAGTATTTACGCTAAGTGGGATGAAGAGCGTGACATGACTACCAATCGCAAAGAGGAATTGGTTTACTACTTCAAGACCAATGAGCAGGGTCAAAAGCTGGTGCTAGATAAGTATGTAAAGCGTCTCATTTTTATACGTCCCGATAAGCTCTATAAACGCTCAATCAAGCAAATCAATATTGATGGGATGGTGGTAGACGTCAATAGCGACCCTTTTTCACATTACCCCGAGCAAACCGCGATTGTGTTTGAGAACAAGGATGAGGTCCTGAAAAAGCTCTTTTTAGCTAAGAAAATTGAATTTAACGTCCTTTATGGTCGAGAAGAGGCTCTCAGTTCATTCCAGATTAAATAGGGGTGGGCTGGGGTTGAAGGTGCGGGAGCCCCATTTCATTTAGACAGATGGGCTCTGATCATTTACAATTACGAGTTCGGCGAATTAGCTCAGCTGGTTAGAGCGACGGAATCATAATCCGCAGGTCCGGGGTTCAAATCCCTGATTCGCCACCAAATCTAAAGGCCATTGCCCATCGGCAGTGGCCTTTTTCTTAGGTTGTTAGGTATATGGCTAAATTTTGGAACTTTGTCATTTTCCAGCTTGGTTGGTTTGCCTGTGTACTGGGCGCAGCCAATAAAGATGTGCTTTGGGCGGTGGTTGCTACCTTAGCCTACATTGCCTTTCACGCCTGGCGTTCACCCTCACCAAAAACAGAAATAAGTCTTTTATTCAAAGCTTTTATCTTTGGCCTTATCGCTGATACCCTCATCATGCATTTGGGTTATTTGGACTTCCGGGATGATTGGCCGTCACCGTATTTATCACCCCTTTGGATGTGGGTTTTATGGGTTTTGGTGGCAACCACCATTAATGGTTCATTGACTTGGTTACGCGGCAGACCTTTTTTAGGGGCTGTTTTAGGGGGTATTGCAGGCCCCATGTCCTATGAGGCTGGTATTCGGATGGGGGCTGGATCCTGGGTTCCTGGTGGTGAAATCGCTGGATTTATCCTGGTAGGGGTCGTTTGGGCGGTCGCTATACCCCTCTTTTTCTATTGGGACCGAGTCAATCAAGTGCAGCCTAGTCAAAAATCCGTAAATTCAGTTTAAAAGACGCTTGCAAAGACCACTGTTTTTATATACAGTAACCCCTAAGTTGTTACACAGTAGATAAAACTTCGGGAAAAAGCCCAGTACATAGCGAAAAGGGAATCAAAAATGGCCTTGGATAATAAAAAGCAATCAGCCTCTTCAGAATTTGAAGGAATGAGCGGAGACAAGCAAAAAGCATTAACAGCAGCACTGGCACAAATTGAGAAGCAATTTGGTAAAGGCTCAATCATGAGATTGGGTGATGCTGAAATTAGTCAAGATATTCAAGTTGTTTCTAGCGGCTCACTCGGATTAGATATCGCCCTTGGAGTCGGTGGTCTTGCGCGTGGTCGCGTGATTGAAATCTACGGCCCAGAATCTTCTGGCAAAACTACTTTGACATTGCATGCGATTGCAGAAATGCAAAAGCTTGGCGGCACCTGCGCATTTATTGACGCAGAGCACGCTTTAGATGTGCAGTACGCATCACGCCTTGGTGTGGATGTAAATAATCTGTTGATCTCTCAACCAGATACTGGCGAGCAAGCATTGGAAATTGCAGATGCATTAGTTCGTTCAGGCTCTATTGATTTGATTGTCATCGACTCGGTTGCTGCCTTGGTTCCAAGAGCTGAGATCGAAGGCGATATGGGCGACTCTTTACCAGGCTTGCAAGCCCGTTTGATGAGTCAGGCTTTGCGTAAGTTGACTGGTGCCATTAAGCGTACCAACACTACTG
>CANBSM010000088.1 GCA_947372155.1 Burkholderiaceae bacterium | reverse complement strand
CCAATTTGGTTCTTCGCTTTAAAAGCGTGATCATTACTAACTGCCTTAACAATATCCTGGCAGTCATCAAAGACGCCGGCTACGGCTAAGTTAAAAATATTGGGATCTTGCAAGGAATACATTTGCGCCGACTGGAAAGCACTCATCTTGCCGCGCGGTGAAAGCATAAATACCTTCACACCCTCTTTGCCGCGCATCGCATATTCAGCTGCGCTACCCGTATCACCAGATGTGGCACCCAAAATATTGAGCTGCTGACCTTTTTTCTTGAGAGCGTACTCAAAAAGATTGCCTAGCAATTGCATGGCCATATCTTTAAAGGCCAAGGTTGGGCCATTTGAAAGGCTCAATAGACCAATACGTGTTCCCTGCTCTTCACCCAACCAATGCATAGGCGTGATGTCTTTGGCATTGTCTTGTGCACGGCCATTGCAGTAAACCTGCTCCGTGTACGTTTTACGCAAGATTGCACGTAAATCTACCTCAGGTATATCGTCGCAATAGAGACTTAATACTTCATAAGCGAGATCGGCATATGACAAGCTACGCCAAGAGTCTAGTTGCGCCGCAGTGACTTGTGGGTACTGGGTAGGCAAATACAAGCCGCCATCAGGCGCCAATCCACCTAACAAAATTTCTAAGAAGGATTGTTGTGGGCTATTGCCACGAGTAGATTGGTAACGCATGTATTTTGCTAAATTTTACTTAAGATAGATTTTCTAAACGGATCTTCACCACTTCACCAGCAACAGTCTTGAGAGCTTGAATCTCTTTGATTGCAGCAAGCATGTTCTTTTCTTTGGTCTCGTGAGTTAAAGCCACTAAATCAGTTTGACTTTCACCCTCATCGGCTTCTTTTTGTAAGAGCGCATCAATTGAAACACCATGCGATGCCAAAATTTTGGTGATGTCAGCCAATACACCAGCCTGATCAGCCACGCGCAAACGCAAGTAGTAACTCGTGGTGATCTCGCCAATAGGAAGTACTGGTGTGTCATGCACAGCATCTGGCTGGAACGCCAAATAAGGCACACGATGCTCAGCATCAGCGCTTAGCAAACGAGTGATATCCACTAAGTCAGCAATCACTGCCGAAGCGGTTGGTTCAGAGCCGGCGCCTTTGCCGTAGTACAAAGTAGTACCAACAGCATCACCAAATACCTGCACGGCATTCATAGCGCCTTCAACGTTTGCAATCAAACGCTTAGAAGGAATTAAAGTTGGGTGTACGCGCAACTCAACGCCTGTAGATGTTTTCTTAGCAATGCCAAGCAACTTAATGCGATAGCCTAATTGCTCTGCATACTTAATATCAATGGCATCTAATTTAGTAATGCCTTCGATATGTGCCTTTTCAAACTGCATTGGAATACCAAATGCAATCGCACTCATAATGGTCGCTTTATGCGCAGCATCAACACCTTCGATATCAAAAGTAGGATCTGCTTCAGCGTAACCTAAACGCTGCGCTTCTTTAAGTACTGTTGCGAAATCCAAACCTTTGTCGCGCATCTCTGACAAGATGAAATTGGTTGTGCCGTTAATAATGCCGGCAATCCATTCGATACGGTTAGCCGTTAAGCCTTCACGCAAGGCTTTAATAATCGGGATACCACCTGCAACAGCAGCCTCAAAAGCAACCATCACACCCTTAGCGTGTGCCGCTTTAAAGATCTCATTGCCGTGAACTGCGATCAATGCTTTATTTGCTGTAACAACGTGCTTACCAGCAGCTATAGCCTCTAAAACCAAGTCCTTAGCAATGCCGTAGCCACCAATAAGCTCAACAACGATGTCGATCTCTGGGTTATTGATAACGGCACGAGCATCGCTCACCACTTGTGCGCGGTCTTTCACCAACTCCTTAGCGCGATCTACATTTAAATCAGCAACTGTATTAATACGAATGCCGCGCCCAGCACGACGGGTAATTTCATCTTGGTTACGCTCGAGAACAGTGAATACGCCACCACCAACAGTGCCAATACCTAATAGACCTACTTGAATCGGTTTCATGATGCCTTTGCTGCAGTTGAAGAAGCCTTACGGCTGTGCTTATTACGATAACGCTCCAGAAAACGGGCAAGGCGGCTAATAGCTTCCTTGAGCACATCTTCGTGAGGCAGGAACACTACACGGAAGTGATCAGGTTTGCCCCAGTTAAAACCAGAGCCCTGCACTAACAATACTTTTTCTTCTTTTAAGAGATCAGCAACAAACTGCTGATCATCTTCAATCGGATAGACCTCAGGATCTAAGCGCGGGAATAAATACAAAGCAGATTTTGGTTTCACACAAGTGACGCCCGGAATTTCAGTAATGAGTTTCCATGCAAGATCCCGTTGCTTTGCAAGGCGACCGCCCTCACCCACTAAGTCATTAATACTTTGGTAACCACCCAATGCTGTTTGAATCGCATACTGACCTGGCACGTTCGCACACAAGCGCATGGAGGCCAACATATTGAGACCCTCGATGTAGTCTCGCACCATTTCTTTATCGCCTGAAACGACCATCCAGCCAGCGCGGTAGCCGCATGAACGGTAATTCTTGGATAGGCCGTTAAAGGTAATGATGACAACATCGGTAGATAAAGAAGCTAACGAGAGATGTTTCTCACCGTCGTACAACATCTTGTCGTAGATTTCATCAGCAAACAAAATCAAACCATGCTCGCGAGCAATTTGCGTTAACTCTAGCAATACTTCTTTTGAATAAATAGCACCTGTAGGATTGTTTGGATTAATCACCACAATTGCTTTGGTACGCGGTGTAATTTTTTTACGCAGATCATTTAAGTCTGGCGCCCAATCTTTAGATTCATCGCAAAGATAGTGCACCGGAGTGCCACTAGATAAACTGACTGCAGCAGTCCACAGCGGGTAATCCGGTGTTGGAACCAATACTTCATCACCATCATTTAAGAGCGCATTCATCGAAAGTACGATGAGTTCAGAAACACCATTGCCGGTATAGACATCATCCAAAGTCACACCTTGAATGCCCTTTTCTTGGCAGTACTGCATGATGGCTTTGCGAGCTGCAAAGATACCTTTGGAATCCGAATAGGCGGAGGCATTGCTTAAATTGCGAATCATGTCCAACTGAATCTCTTCAGGGGGATCAAAACCGAAAACCCCTACGTTTCCGATGTTTAATTTGATGATTTTGTGACCCTCTTCCTCCATGCGCTGAGCAAGCTCGAGCACCGGCCCACGTATGTCATAACAGACGTTATCGAGCTTTTGGGACTTT
>CANBSM010000087.1 GCA_947372155.1 Burkholderiaceae bacterium | reverse complement strand
TCGTCTTTTGCAGGAACTGTTTTGAACTTGTCGCTCAGGCTTCCTGCACGCTCTAATAGAGTACCAGTACGATTCTCGTCTAGCGTAAATACATGCTTAGTACCAGCCTTAGAAGCCACCTTAGATACCCAAGAGAGGTTCTTGCTGCTACAGACAACCACTGCTGGCTCAGCATTCTCTAGGAAGTACTGGATTTCAGCTGACTGATAGGCTGTATTCAGCGGCAAATACACATAGCCCGCACGAATCGTTGCTAGATAAAGAAACAGTGCTTCAGGAGACTTCTCAACCTGTACAGCAACTCTCGCTCCTTTTGGAAGCTTGAGGCTAGCAAGTAAATTAGCAAGCTTGGCAGTTGCCCCCTCAAGATCACTCCAAGAGTAATAAAGACCATCGTGCGTTTCAAGAGCGCACGCTTTTTTATCTTTTGGAAAACCTTTTTCCAAGAGCGCATATAAATTCATGAAATTTCCTATAAGACTAATATTTTTATCAATACCGCAATCAATGCACCTTGGCTACACCCATTACCAAATCAGATAATCCGGTAGCAATCTCTGGCACAAAGCAAAGCAATACAACAGAGAGGATCATGATGATCACAAATGGGAATACGCCCCAGATAATTTCATTTAAAGAAATATCCGGTGCGATGTTTTTGATCACGAAGATATTGAGGCCCACAGGTGGATGTATCAAACCCGTCTCCATCACAATGGTCATTACCACGCCAAACCAAACCAAATCAAATCCAGCTGCCCTTAATGGTGGCAAGAAAATCGGCGCAGTCATCAAAATAATAGAGACCGGTGGCAAGAAGAAGCCTAAGATCACCACCAAAACCAAAATAGCCGCCAACAATCCCCAACGTCCAAAGCCGAGGTCAACAATTGCTTGCGCAGCTGACTGACTGAGGTGCAAATGGCTCATCACATTGGAAAACAATAAGGACATGCCGATGATGAACATCAACATTGTGGATTCTTTAATGGTGGCATTGAGCAATGGCGACAAATCCTTAACGCGCCACATTTTATAAATACCTGCAATCAATGCAAAGGCCAAAATAGCGCCAAGGCCAGCAGTTTCAGATGGTGTTGCATAGCCGCCGTAAAGGGCAACCATCACACCAATCAATAAAACCAAGAAAGGCAATACACGCGGCAAAGAACTCATCTTCTGCTGCATGGTGTATGTGTGGCGTTCTAATATCGGATGACTAGGAGCGCCAACCTCAACAGCCTCAAGTGCCAGGTTGTACTCTTTGCGGAAGCGATACACGGTATAGATTGAAAAGAACAATACCAACATCAGGCCAGGGCCAATGCCAGCAAGGAATAAACGTCCTAATGATTGTTCTGCAGCAACTGAGTACAAAATCATCGTAATGGAAGGTGGCAAAAGAATACCGAGCGTTCCACCAGCAGCAATAATGCCTGCTGCCAATCCTGGCGAGTAACCACGCTTACGCATTTCTGGAATACCAGCACTACCAATCGCGGAGCAAGTTGCAGGACTAGATCCTGCCATCGCTGCAAATAGAGCACAAGCCAAAACGTTGGCAACGCCTAATCCACCAGGAACCTTACCAAGCCAAACGTGCAAAGCTTCGTACAAATCTTGACCGGCGCGTGAACGTCCGATCGCTGCCCCTTTTAAGATGAAGAGCGGAATGGAGAGCAAGGTGATGCTAGCCATTTCTTCATAGACGTTCTGAGTCACTGTATCCAATGAAGATACAGGCATAAAGAACACCATAAATATAACGGCTACTGAGCCCAATGCAAAAGAGATGGGCATCCCTGAGAACATTACCAATAAGGTAACTGCTGCAAACAATAATCCCAATATCGTGATTGACATACTTATTCCCCTTCGCCTGGATTAGCAACATCTCCAAACGCTTGGAGCAAAATCTGAAACGCCAACAAGGTCATACCAATAGACATCATGATGTATGGAATCCACAGCGGCGGAGCCCATGAAGATGAAGTTACTTGACCATCTACCCATGCCTCATGGAACAAAGCCCAAGACTTCCATGCAAAAAATGCACAGAAAGCACAAGAGGCGATATCAATAATCAATACTCTGAGACGATTGATTGCTTTAGGCAACATCGTAGATACCGCTGAAATGCCAACGTGCCCACGGATTTGCTGAACGTAAGCACCGCACAAGAAAGTGGCGCCCACTAAGCAAAACACTGCCGCCTCATCTTGCCAATCAGTCGTTGCTCCGAAAAAAGCCCTAGAAGCAACGCTGTAGCTCAGGATAACTGAAGCGGCTACCAATGCTAATGATCCAAACAACACCATCAGCTTATTCATTCCAGACATTAAGCGGTCTGCCGCTTGTAATAGTTGAGTCATGATTTAGGTCACTTTTTCTGCTGCTCTTAACAATGCCGCGCAGCTTTCATTCTTCTCTGCGTAGTCTTTCCATGCGCTTTCACGCGCAATCACTCTCCACTTGTCCACAATCGCCGCATCAACGTCTGTAACCTTGCTTCCAGCTCTTGCATAAGCCAAGGCCGCTGTTTTGTCGTCATCCTTAGCAGCCTCGAGTCCAAACTTCTCCATCTCTGCGCCAGCTGCCATGAGGGCATCTTTCTGATCCTTTGGTAACGCATCAAAGATTTGCTTAGACATCATCAATGGCTCAAGCATGAACCAATACGATTTTTGACGTGCGCTAGTAAATGCTTTTGCTAACTCTTCCAGCTTGAATGACATAAAGCTTGTGGAAGATGTGTAAGCCGCATCCATAGCACCAGTTTGCATTGCTGCGTAGATCTCATTAGATGGCAATGAGATTACTGAAGCTCCTGCCGCCTTGAGCATCAGGTCGAATTCACGACTACCACCACGAATCTTCATCCCCTTAACATCTTCAGGGAGAACAATTGGCTTGCTTCTGCTTGCCACACCACCAGCTTGCCATACCCAACTTAAGAGAACAATTCCCTTGTCTTCTAAAATTTTGGTCAGCATCTTGCCCACTTCGGCAGTCTTCCATTTGGCAGCCTGCTCGTAACTAGTAACCAATGCTGGCATCAAGCCAATATT
>CANBSM010000086.1 GCA_947372155.1 Burkholderiaceae bacterium | reverse complement strand
GGTCACTTTGGACTCAAGCCGATTCGTATGGGTTGGTTTTTCATTGTTATGCCTTGTCTGTTGTTGAACTACTTTGGACAGGGTGCGATGTTCTTAAGCAACCCAGAGACTATTACCAACCCATTCTTCTTGATGGTGCCCGAATTCTTGGTATTTCCATTGGTAATATTGGCTACTGCTGCAACGGTGATTGCTTCTCAAGCCGTGATCTCCGGCGCTTTCTCAATGACAAGCCAAGCAATCCTGTTGGGATTTGTGCCACGTATGAAGGTGCGCCATACTTCTGATAGGGAAATTGGTCAGATCTATATGCCCCTAGTCAATTGGACTCTTTTGATTCTGGTGATCGCTGTAGTCTTGGCATTTAAGCAATCTGCAAACTTAGCAGCTGCTTACGGCATTGCTGTTACTACCACAATGATCGTGACCACATTCTTGGCGGCCATTGTGATGAGAGTGGTTTGGCGCTGGAACTCCTTGCTGGTTGCTTTAGTAATTGGATCTTTCTTGGTTGTAGATTTAGCTTTCTTAACTGCTAATCTTTTAAAAATTATGGAAGGCGGCTGGTTCCCGTTGCTACTCGGTGCCGCATGCTTCTTATTACTGATGACTTGGTATCAAGGTCGTAAGATTTTGCGTCAAAACGCAATGAATAATGGCATTGAGCTCAAAAGCTTTATTGAAGCTTTGATGCAACATCCTCCGCATCGTGTAGAAGGTACGGCAATTTTCTTAACTGCCCACGTCGACTACGTACCAGTTTCTTTCTTACATAATTTGAAGCACAACCATGTATTGCACGAAAGAGTATTTTTCCTCAAGGTCAGTATTTGGGATGTGCCCTATGTAAAAGACAGTGAGCGCATTACCTTGCGCGATCTTGGTAATGGCATCTTCGTTGTGCGTGCGGTATACGGCTTCAATGAAACCCCAGACATGGGCCAAATTATTGAGTTAATTGAAAAAGCCTCCGATCTGAAATTTGATTTGATGAACACTTCATTCTTCTTGTCGCGTGACACCATTGTTTCTACTGAAATTCCTGGTATGGCTATTTGGCGCGAGAAATTATTCTGCTGGATGTATCAAAACGCTGGACGTCAGTCAGACTTCTTTAAGATTCCTGCAAACCGTTTGGTTGAGTTGGGTGCAAAGGTCGAGATTTGAGGAAAAGTCTTTTGCTCCAATCAAAAATATTAATTTCAATATTTTTGTTATCTACTGCATTGAGTGGTGTTGTACTTGCAACTCCCGCAGAAGAGGCGGAGCTCGAGCAATTGGATAAGATTGAGCAAGAGTTGGAGCTGCAACGCGATTGGTCCAAGTACCGCTGGGGCAAGGCGTCCTCTGAGTGCTACCAGAATTACTGGGTCAATTCTTGCTTGAGAGATGCTAGAGCAGACTATCGTAAGGAAATTGATCCCATCCGCGAACAAGAGATAGCTTTGCATGAAGTGCAGCGCAAGCTTCGAGAAAGCCTAAAGACTCAAGAAGATGTGAAGCGTGCTGCAGAGCGTGCTTCACCAGAAAAAGCCGCCGAGCGAGCCGCCAATCAGCTTGAGTTTGAGCAGAAGCAAAAAGATGCTGCAGCAAGAGCTGCCGATCTGGAGCAACGTCGTAAGGATGCTCCTAAGCGTGCTCAAGAAAATAAAGCGGGCACACAGCTCGATTAATTTTTTCCTCAATTTACTTTTTATTTCATCAGGCAATCCTTGGCTAAAGTCAAAACGATTTACATCTGTCAGTCTTGTGGTGGCACCTCTGCTAAGTGGCAGGGCCAGTGCCCATCTTGTCAGGCTTGGAATACTTTAGAAGAGGGTTTGCCTGAGACGACTTCTAACGCTCGCTTCCAGGGTTTAGCGCAATCACTTCCAAGACAAAAGTTATCCGCCATTAGTGCTGAAGACTTGCCGAGATTTAGTACGGGGGTCGAAGAGTTTGATCGCGTGCTGGGTGGTGGCTTGGTTCCAGGTGGCGTAGTGCTTTTGGGCGGCGATCCCGGAATTGGTAAATCTACTTTGCTGCTACAGGCATTGGCAGAGATGAGTGCTGCCGGTATGAATGTGCTCTATAGCAGTGGCGAAGAATCCGCTGCGCAGATTGCTCTGCGCGCAAAGCGTATTGCTTTAGATGCGCCACAGCTTGAAGTATTGGCGGAAATTCAGTTGGAAAAACTGATTTCTATTATGGATACCGTCAAGCCACAAGTATTAGTGGTGGATTCTATTCAGACTTTATATTCAGAAGTATTAAGTTCAGCTCCTGGCTCCGTAGCGCAAGTGCGTGAATGCGCTGCGCAATTAACGAGGGCCGCTAAATCAAGTGGTATTTGTGTACTGATGGTTGGTCACGTTACTAAAGACGGCCATCTTGCTGGCCCTAGAGTCTTAGAGCACATTGTAGATACCGTTTTGTATTTTGAGGGCGATACCCATTCCTCTTTCCGCTTGGTACGTTCGATTAAAAACCGTTTTGGCGCTGTCAATGAGTTGGGTGTATTTGCGATGACTGAAAAAGGTCTGCGCGGTGTAACTAATCCGTCAGCAATTTTTCTCTCGCAACATGAGCAAATGGTTCCGGGTGCCTGTGTCTTGGTTACCCAAGAAGGCAGCAGGCCTTTACTGGTAGAGATTCAGGCCTTGGTGGATACAGCGCATGTCCCAAATCCCCGTCGCTTAGCAGTTGGCTTAGAGCAGGCTCGTTTGGCAATGCTCTTGGCGGTACTTCATCGCCATGCTGGTGTAGCTTGCTTTGACCAAGATGTGTTCTTAAATGCAGTTGGTGGCGTCAAGATCTCAGAGCCTGCTGCGGATTTGGCTGTTCTGCTCGCCATTCAATCATCGATTCGTAACCGTGCATTACCAAAAGAGCTGATCGTGTTTGGTGAGGTTGGCTTAGCTGGTGAGATTCGTCCTTGCCCACGTGGTCAGGAACGCTTAAAAGAAGCGGCTAAGTTGGGTTTCACTGTGGCCATTATTCCGAAGGCCAATATGCCCAAGACCAAAATTCCAGGATTGAAGGTAATTCCGGTGGAGCGTATTGATCAAGCCATTGCTGCTGCAGCAGAGCTCAGCTAATTCCTTAGCGCAAGTCTTCTGCTTGAATTAATAAGACTTGCTCTTCTCCTGCAGAAACT
>CANBSM010000085.1 GCA_947372155.1 Burkholderiaceae bacterium | reverse complement strand
CGTGACAAGTTTTTAGAAAAAGTGTGGGAGTGGAAAGAAACTTCTGGTAACACCATTACCCGTCAAATTCGTCGCTTAGGTGCTTCGATCGATTGGGGCAAAGAATATTTCACGATGGACAGCAAGATGTCCAAGGCAGTTGTCGAAGTATTTGTGCGCTTACATGAACAAGGTTTAATTTATCGCGGCAAACGCTTAGTGAACTGGGACCCTGTTTTAGGTACTGCAGTTTCTGATTTAGAGGTGGTGAGCGAAGAAGAAGATGGGTCGATGTGGCACATCCGCTATCCATTAACTGATGGCTCCGGCCACCTTACTGTTGCTACTACCCGCCCAGAAACCCTATTGGGCGACGTTGCCGTCATGGTGAACCCAGAAGACGAGCGCTATAAACACCTTATCGGTAAGTCAGTGAACTTACCTTTATGCGACCGTCAGATCCCTATCATTGCTGATGACTATGTTGATTTGAACTTTGGTACTGGTGTTGTAAAGGTAACTCCCGCACATGACTTTAATGACTATGCAGTAGGTCAACGTCATCAACTACCCATGATCAACATCCTCACTTTGGATGCCAAGATTAATGAGAATGCTCCAGCCGCGTATCAAGGGCTGGAAAGATTTGCAGCACGTAAGCAAGTCGTTGCTGATTTAGATACTGCTGGTTTATTGGAAAAAGTTCAGCCACATAAATTGATGGTGCCACGTGGTGACCGCACTCAAACCATCATTGAACCAATGCTCACTGACCAATGGTTTGTGGCGATGTCTAAACCGAGTCCCGATAATAAGTATCAACCCGGCTCCTCAATTGCTGGTGCAGCCTTAGATGCAGTGACCAAGGGCGATATCAAGCTGGTTCCAGAAAACTGGATTAACACCTACACCCAGTGGTTAGAGAACATTCAAGATTGGTGCATCTCCCGTCAACTCTGGTGGGGCCATCAAATCCCCGCTTGGTATGGCGATGACGGACAAATTTTTGTTGGGCGCTCCGAGGAAGAGGCTAAAGCAAAAGCTGCTGCGGCTGGTTACACGGGCAAACTCAATCGTGACCCTGACGTTCTAGATACTTGGTTTAGCTCTGCCCTGGTGCCATTTAGCTCCTTAGGTTGGCCTGAAGAAACGCCTGCTTTAAATCACTTCTTGCCTTCATCTGTTTTGGTAACTGGCTTTGACATCATTTTCTTCTGGGTGGCACGCATGGTTATGATGACCTGCCACTTCACTGGAAAGGTACCTTTTCATACTGTCTATGTACACGGCCTAGTTCGCGATGCTGAAGGCCAGAAGATGAGTAAGTCCAAGGGCAACACCTTGGACCCAATCGATCTGATTGACGGTATCAAGATTGAAGAGCTAGTAGGCAAAAGAACTACCGGCCTCATGAATCCAAAACAGGCTGAGAGCATTAGCAAGAAAACAAAGAAAGAGTTTCCGGATGGTATTCCTGCATTTGGAACTGATGCCCTGCGCTTTACCTTTGCATCTTTAGCATCACTTGGTCGTAACATTAACTTTGATCAAAAGCGTTGTGAAGGCTATCGCAATTTCTGCAACAAACTCTGGAACGCTACTCGCTTTGTACTCATGAATTGCCCCGGTGGCGATGAAGACAATGGCTTTGCCCCTTGCGATAACCAATGCGGCCCTGACGGCTATTTAGACTTTTCACCAGCAGATCGTTGGATCGTTTCACAATTGCAAAGAACTGAAGCTGAGGTAGCCAAAGGCTTTGAGGCTTATCGCTTTGACAATATTGCCAGCAGCATTTACCAATTTGTTTGGGATGAGTATTGCGATTGGTATTTAGAGCTTGCTAAGGTGCAGCTGCAGACCGGTACGCCAGCCCAGCAGCGCGCCACTCGCCGCACCCTCTTACGTGTTCTGGAAACTATTTTGCGCATGGCGCATCCTTTAATTCCATTCATCACCGAAACGCTTTGGCAAACCGTTGGGCCTAAGTCTGGAAAAGAATTAGCCAAGCAAGATAAGCAAACGATTGCACTTCAGCCCTATCCTATCGCTCAACCTGAAAAGATTGATGAGAAGAGTGAAGCGTGGGTTGCGCAGATCAAAGCCATTGTGGATGCCTGTAGAAATCTTCGCGGCGAGATGCAAGTTCCTCCTGGCCAGAAAGTACCGCTCTGGATTTGTGGTCCACAAGCATTCTTAGAAAAAGCGACGCCGTATTTAATGGCACTTGCAAAGTTGGCTGAGGTCAAAATCTACAGCAATGAATCTGCATTAGAAAAAGATGCCCCAGGAGCCCCAATTGCCTTAGTAGGCGATATCAAGCTCTTACTCAAGATTGAGGTGGATGTGGGTGCCGAAAGAATCCGCCTCAGCAAAGAAATTGAGCGCTTAGCCAATGAAATCAATAAAGCCAAGGGCAAATTGACCAATGAAAGCTTCGTGGCACGCGCACCAGCTGAGGTTGTTGCCCAAGAAAAACAACGCCTTGCCGGTTTTGAGCAAAATCATGAGAAGCTTGTTGCACAATTAGAACGTCTTAAATAAAAACTGTAAGAACGGATCACTCATGTCAATCCATTTCGGCTCCAAAAAAGTAACTAAGGCCGTATTTCCCGTGGCGGGATTTGGCACACGCTTTTTGCCTGCTACCAAAGCCAGCCCAAAAGAAATGCTCAACGTAGTGGATAAGCCGTTGATTCAGTATGCAGTTGATGAAGCTATTGCTGCTGGCATTACAGAGCTCATTTTCGTTACAGGCCGCAGCAAACGCGCCATTGAAGATCACTTTGACAAAGCTTATGAATTAGAGGCGGCGCTAGAGGCCAAAGATAAACAGGATCTACTCCGATTGGTTCGTAGCGTTAAACCAGACAATGTAGATTGCATCTACATCAGGCAAGCTGAGCCGTTAGGCTTAGGTCACGCAGTTCTCTGCGCCGCACGAGTAGTGGGTGACGAACCGTTTGCAGTGATTTTGGCTGATGACCTTTTGGATGGTCAGCCACCAGTGCTCTCACAAATGCTCAAAGTATATGAAGAGCAAGAAGGATCGGTATTGGCAGTAGAAAAAATTGACCCCGCCAAAAGCAGCTC
>CANBSM010000084.1 GCA_947372155.1 Burkholderiaceae bacterium | reverse complement strand
GCAAGCGTCGATTTGCCGTGATCGATATGGGCGATGATAGAAAAATTGCGGATTAAATCCATAGCGTCTTAATAGGTCATTCAAAAAACGCCTTGTCAGAACGCACCACGATGATGCGCTGCAAAAAGTCGTCTTAAAGTGATTGTAATGGGTGGCGCCAAAAAGGCACCAAACCCCATTTTTAGGCCCAAAATGGGGTTATTTTGGTCTTACCGGGACCACCAAAGTGCTGTCAGCACGGCGGATAAAGACCGGAACAGCCTTATTGGCGTCCAAACCTTTAAAAAGGGCTTCAAATTGCTTCACACTTGTAATATCGGCATCCCCAACCCGAATGATGATGTCTCCAGACCGAATCCCGACCTTTGCCAAGGGGCCATCACCTAAACCAGTCACTTCAACACCACCCTTGATATTCAAATCCTTCTTTTTGGCATCCGAGAGATCGCTAACAACAACACCAAGAGCATTTGCGCTGTTGCTATTTGCCGCGGGTGCATCTGACTTCTTATTGGACGCCTGAGTAGACTCAGCATCAGTAACTGTCACTGTTAAATCACGCGTGCCGCCCTTACGCCAAACTTGCAACGGCACTGCAGTGCCAGGTTTAGTTTCACCAACGATTCTTGGCAAATCAGTTGATTTAGAAATATCACGCCCATTAAAACTGAGGATCACATCACCAGCTTCAATACCGCCAGCTGCAGCTGGACCACCTGGCTCCACGTTGCGAACATAAGCGCCACGAGGTTTACCTAAACCCAAGCTCTCGGCCACTTCTTTTGTCATCTCACCCAAAGCGACACCAATGCGACCGCGGGTCATTTTGCCGTTAGTGCGCAATTGATCTGCAACACGCATTGCTTCATCAATCGGGATCGCAAATGAAATTCCCATGTAGCCGCCAGAGCGACTAAAGATTTGAGAGTTGATACCAATCACTTGACCAGCAGTATTCAAGAGTGGTCCACCAGAGTTACCTGGGTTTACTGCAACGTCGGTCTGAATAAAAGGTAAGTAGTCCCCAGTATCGCGACTCTTGGCCGACACAATACCAGCAGTCACCGTGTTCTCAAGGCCAAACGGTGATCCAATCGCCAGCACCCATTCACCCACTCGTACTCTGGATGAATCGCCTAAAGACAACTTTGGTAAATCACGTGCTTCAATTTTGACAACTGCTACGTCTGTACGTTTGTCTAAGCCCAATAGCTTTGCCTTGAACTCACGCTTATCGGTCAGGGTCACATAAATAGTAGTGGCACCTTCAACTACGTGCGCATTGGTGAGAATCAAACCATTGGACTCGATAATGAAACCGGAACCCACGCCACGATCTGCTTCTTGTGGCTTGCCCGGATTTGGTTGTACCTGTTTAGGAGCATTCGGCAATCCAGGAATTGGCACACCAAAGAAACGGCGAAAGAATTCAGCTTGATCTTCAGGCATACCAGGGATACCACCTTGAGTCTGCTGCACCGCTACTTTTTCAGTAGTACGAATATTTACAACAGCCGGGCTTGCACGCTCAACTAAATCAGCAAAATCCGGAATAGTCACCCTTGGGCTTTCAGCCAGAGCGGATGGAATAAATGCAAGTTGACTCAGGCTAAACAAAGCCAAGAGCGCAATTAAGTACTTTTTCATAATGCTATAGACCTACTTGGTGAAAACCAACAATGAAGATATTAAGAATATTAGGTTAGTTTGCCAAAAATCAAGGTACCGTTAGTACCCCCAAAGCCAAAATTGTTTTTGACTGCATGGTCGATCTTCACATCCCTAGCGGTATTGGCGCAGTAGTCCAAATCACACTCAGGATCCTGATTGAAGATATTGATAGTAGGCGGAGACTTCTGGTTATGAAGCGCCAGGATGGTAAACACGGACTCCAATCCGCCGGCACCGCCTAAAAGGTGGCCAGTCATCGACTTAGTGGAATTAATCAAGGTCTTCTTAGCGTGGTCGCCAAGAGCAGCCTTAATGGCGCCAGTTTCGTTCTTATCACCCAAGGGCGTAGAAGTACCGTGAGCATTGATATATTGAATCTGATCAGCATTTAGGCCTGCATCGCGCATTGCATTGAGCATGCAACGACGTGGGCCATCCATATTTGGAGCAGTCATGTGATACGCGTCACCGCTCATACCAAAGCCAAGAAGCTCGCAATAAATTTTTGCACCACGCGCTTTTGCATGCTCATACTCTTCGAGAACCACTACACCAGCACCTTCGCCTAAAACAAAACCGTCGCGGTCTTTATCCCAAGGGCGTGATGCAGTTGCAGGATCATCGTTGCGTGTTGAGAGGGCTCTTGCAGAAGCAAAACCACCTACACCTAAAGCGGAGATAGTTGATTCAGCACCACCAGCAACCATGACATCAGCATCGCCGTACTGAATTAGACGTGCAGCCAAACCAATGCTATGCAAACCGGTTGTACAAGCAGTCACTGCTGCAACGTTTGGACCTTTGAGACCAAACAAAATGCTCAGATGACCAGAAATCATATTAATGATCGAGCCTGGAACAAAGAATGGTGAGATGCGACGAGGGCCACGAGCCAATAGCTCAGCGCCGGTTTCTTCAATCATTGGCAAGCCGCCGATACCAGAACCAACCATGACGCCAACGCGTTCTGCGTTTTGCTCGGTGATCTCTAAACCGCTGTCACGAATAGCTTGCGTACCAGCAGCGATGCCGTAATGGATAAAGGTATCCATATGGCGCGCCTCTTTGGCAGAAACATATTCTTCAACATTGAAATCCTTCACCTCTCCAGCGAAATGAACGCTAAGCGGAGTGTGGTCAAACTTGGTGATCGTAGCAATGCCTGATTTGCCCGCAAGCAAATTAGACCAAGCTATATCAACCGAATTACCAACAGGTGAGATAAGACCAAGGCCGGTGACTACTACCCGGCGTCGGCCATTTGATGCTGACACAGTAATACCTAGGCTAGGGAATTAACCCTGAGCTTTAGATGTAGCGAAGTCGATCGCGAGCTGAACTGTGGTGATCTTTTCAGCTTCCTCATCAGGAATTTCGATGCCGAATTCATCTTCCAAAGCCATAACCAGCTCAACA
>CANBSM010000083.1 GCA_947372155.1 Burkholderiaceae bacterium | reverse complement strand
TTTTTAGTATTGAGGGCTGCAACACAAATGCGTCCAGTAGAAAGGGCATAAATGCCATCCTCTTTCTGTAGACGCTCAACTTGCTCAGCCGTTAAGCCTGAGTAAGAAAACATGCCACGTTGCTTCTCGATAAAAGCAAAATCTTGCTTTACACCAGCAGCAGCGAGTTTTTCAACCAGGCCATTACGCATTGCTTTAATGCGGTCACGCATTTCTGCCAACTCATCTTCCCAGAGCTTGCGTAACTCTGGTGAATTCAAAACAGCAGCAGCAATCGCAGCGCCGTGAGTTGGAGGATTGGAATAGTTTGTACGAATCACACGCTTTAATTGGGAAAGTACGCGAGTGGACTCATCTTTGCTTTGTGTCACGATAGATAGGGCACCAACACGTTCACCGTAGAGTGAGAATGATTTCGAGAAAGAGCTCGATACAAAGAAAGACATCCCTGAATCAGCAAAGAGACGAACTGCAATACCATCTTGCTCAATCCCGTCAGCAAAACCTTGGTAGGCCATATCCAAGAAGGGGATGAGACCCTTGTTTTTGCAGATATCAATCACTTGGCGCCATTGTGCTTCTGTAATATCTGCACCAGTTGGGTTATGGCAGCAAGCATGCAATAGCACAGTAGTGTTCTTTGGGAAAGACTCTAAAGACTTAACCATGCCATCAAAATCTACACCACGGGTTGTGCCATCGAAGTAGGTGTACTCAACCACATCAAAGCCAGCAGATTCAAAAATGCCACGGTGGTTTTCCCAAGTTGGATTACTAATGGCGCAAGGTGCGTTTAAGTTCAAGCGCTTAATGAAATCAGCGCCCACACGCAATGCGCCAGTACCACCAAGACACTCGGCCGTTACAACGCGACCATCTTTAATGAGTGCAGAGTCAGCACCAAACAATAAATTTTGTACCGCACTGTTGTATGGATTAGGACCTTCGATTGGGATGTAGCTACGTGGTGAGTGCTTTGCAACAATTGCCTCTTCAGCTTTAATCACTGCCTTGAGAAGTGGAACCTTGCCGTCGTCTGTGTAGTACACACCAACACCTAAATTCACTTTGTCAGCACGCTGGTCTGCAACGTAGGCTTCTGTGAGGCCAAAAATAGGATCTTTAGGGGCTAGCTGGACTGAGGCAAACAGGGTCATTTGAGGTAGAAAGTGATAGTTAGAGGGTAATTGGGGCTGGTTTTGTTTGGGCTTGACGTTAAATTTAGTTTAATTGTCGGTTTTTGAAGCCAGAATCAACTATTTCCTAAGAAAAACGGCAAAATCATTGTTTGTACAAAATTCGCTGTGAAGAAGTCTCACAGGTGAAATGATAGCCGAGATGCCCCCTAAGTTGCCCAAAACTGCTTCAAAAGCCGAAGTAAAAGAAGTGCAAAAAACCCCTGTGGCCGATCCCTTGGGCGAGGCTGGCCACGACCTGGATCCGGCCAAGTTTGTGACCTTCCCGGACTCCCCTTACCAGCTCTATCAGCCATTTCCTCCTGCTGGGGACCAGCCTCAGGCTATTGATGCCCTGGTTGAGGGTATTGAGGATGGATTGACGTTTCAGACGCTCTTGGGGGTTACGGGATCAGGAAAAACCTTCACCATGGCTAATGTCATTGCCAGAACGGGCCGTCCAGCCATCATTTTTGCCCCAAATAAGACCCTGGCTGCCCAGCTTTATAGTGAATTTAGGGAGTTTTTCCCGAGAAACGCCGTTGAGTACTTCGTTAGTTACTACGACTACTACCAGCCTGAGGCCTATGTTCCTCAGCGCGACCTCTTTATCGAAAAAGATTCTTCTATTAACGAGCACATCGAGCAGATGCGTTTGTCGGCAACCAAGAGTTTGTTAGAGCGTCGAGACGTCATCATTGTTGCGACCGTATCTGCAATTTATGGCATTGGAAATCCTGGTGACTATCACAGCATGGTGATGACGTTACGTCCTGGTGACAAGATGAGTCAGCGTGATATTTTGATGCGCCTCATCGCTATGCAATACGATCGCAACGAAACAGATTTCAAGCGCGGTGTATTTCGAGTACGTGGCGACACGATTGATATTTTTCCGGCTGAGCATAATGAGCTGGCAGTGCGAGTGGAGTTGTTTGACGATGTCATCGAGAGTTTGCAATTCTTCGATCCTCTGACTGGCAAGATTCGCCAAAAAATTCCGCGCTTCACTGTGTATCCAAGTTCGCATTACGTCACACCACGCGATACTGTTTTGAAAGCGATTGAAACAATCAAAACAGAATTGCGTACTCGCTTAGATGAGTTTGTGAAAGATGGAAAGCTGGTTGAGGCACAACGCCTTGAGCAACGAACGCGTTTTGATTTAGAGATGCTTAATGAGTTAGGTTTCTGCAAGGGCATTGAGAATTACTCTCGTCACCTCTCCGGAGCCGCTCCTGGCGAGGCACCGCCTACGTTAGTGGACTATCTGCCTAACGATGCTTTGATGTTCCTCGACGAGAGCCATGTCCTGATTGGGCAGCTCAATGCTATGTATAACGGGGATAAATCTCGCAAACATACTTTGGTGGAATTTGGGTTCCGCTTGCCTTCGGCGATGGATAACCGTCCGCTCAAATTTACTGAGTTTGAAACCAAAATGCGTCAAACCATTTTCGTTTCTGCCACCCCAGCTGATTATGAGAAAACACATCAAGGTCAAGTAGTCGAGCAAGTTGCAAGACCAACTGGCCTAGTTGATCCAGAAATTGAAGTTCTACCAGCAAGTACACAGGTCGATGATTTGTTAGATCAAATACACGAACGCGTCAAAGTACATGAGCGGGTTCTGGTGACTGTATTGACTAAGCGGATGGCAGAGCAATTAACCGACTATCTTTCTGATAATGGTGTGAAGGTGAGATACGTTCACTCAGATATCGATACAGTTGAGCGCGTAGAGATATTGCGTGACTTACGATTGGGTGTCTTCGACGTGCTGGTAGGTATTAACTTGTTGCGCGAAGGCTTGGACATTCCGGAGGTATCTCTTGTAGCCATTTTGGATGCTGATAAAGAAGGCTTCTTGCGTTCGGAACGCAGCTTAATACAGACCATTGGTCGTGCTGCTCGAAACGTTCGTGGCAAAGCTATTTTGTACGCCGATCGCATAACCGACTCCATGAAGCGCGCTATGGGGGAGACTGA
>CANBSM010000082.1 GCA_947372155.1 Burkholderiaceae bacterium | reverse complement strand
TACTTCACTGGATCAGCGTTCATTGGGATTTCAATAATGACGTTGAAGCTTTCAGGGATCTTTTTACCTGGCTTGACCTTTTCGAGACTCATAAATACTCCGAATAATGATTAGTAAATACCCTGATCCTATCAAGGGGGAGCAGGGGTCATTCTGTTACATACTGATACAGCTTAATGACCATAGTTTAAAGCTTTCGGAAACCAGGTCTACCTAAGCGCAGGTTATACAAAACGATAAAGATTAAGAAATGATTAACTTTGGGGAGTTCAAGCATGAGTAATGTCACTTTAGGCTTGTATTTTGCCTTGGCATGCGGTGTCCTGGCCGTGATTTACGGTTTTGTGATGCGCGGCTGGATTTTGAAGCAGAGTACAGGAAATGCCAAGATGCAAGAAATTGCTGAGGCGATTCAACAGGGTGCGGCAGCGTATTTGTCGCGCCAATATAAAACGATTGCCGTGGTTGGGGTGGTTCTGACCATTCTTATGGCACTCTTTTTGGATTTTGCTACCGCAATTGGCTTCGTTATTGGCGCCGTACTTTCTGGCGCATGTGGCTTTATTGGTATGAATGTCTCGGTACGCGCAAACGTGCGTACTGCAGAAGCGGCCACCAAGGGCATGAACGAAGCGCTGAATGTGGCATTCAAAGGCGGCGCGATTACCGGCATGCTGGTAGTTGGACTTGGCCTACTAGGTGTTGGTTTGTTCTTTATGTTCCTCGTATCGATGGGGGCTGGGCAAGACCTCTCCTCAGTATTGCATCCGTTGATTGGTTTGGCATTTGGATCTTCTTTAATTTCGATCTTTGCCCGTTTAGGTGGCGGCATCTTCACTAAAGGCGCAGACGTTGGCGCTGACTTAGTTGGTAAGGTTGAAGCCGGTATTCCGGAAGATGATCCTCGCAACCCTGCGGTAATTGCTGATAACGTTGGCGATAACGTTGGCGACTGCGCAGGTATGGCGGCCGACTTATTTGAAACTTATGCGGTTACGCTGATTGCAACAATGGTGCTGGGATCATTAATGGTTGCTAGCGCACCAGTTGCTGCGATTGTTTATCCATTGGTGCTGGGCGGTGTTTCTATCATCGCCTCCATCATCGGCTGCTCTTTTGTAAAAGCTACACCGGGCATGAAAAATGTGATGCCTGCTTTATATAAGGGCTTGATCATTGCTGGCGGTTTATCGCTGATTGCTTTCTACTTTGTAACCAACTTCATCATGCCGGACGATGCATTAGGTATCCCTGGTAGCCAATGGCGTTTGTTTGGTTCAACTGTTGTTGGTTTGTTGCTTACAGCAGGTTTGGTATGGATTACCGAGTACTACACCGGTACCCAGTTCAAGCCAGTACAGCACATTGCTGAGGCATCAACCAAAGGTCACGGCACCAACATCATTGCTGGCTTAGGTATTTCAATGAAGTCAACTGCTTACCCAGTTCTGTTTGTATGTGCAGCAATTTTTGCAGCGTATTGGCTGGCTGGTTTGTACGGTATTGCAATTGCCGCTACAGCCATGTTGTCAATGGCAGGAATTGTGGTTGCGCTTGATGCATACGGCCCAATTACGGATAACGCTGGTGGTATTGCAGAGATGGCGGGCTTGCCACAAGCTGTGCGCGATATTACTGATCCATTGGATGCGGTTGGTAACACCACTAAAGCAGTGACTAAGGGTTATGCAATTGGTTCAGCTGGTTTGGCATCACTCGTACTCTTTGCTGACTACACCCATGCTTTAGAGGGTATGGGTCAACAAGTGTCCTTTGACTTATCGAATCACATGGTCATCATTGGACTCTTTATTGGCGGCATGATTCCTTACTTGTTTGGTGCGATGGCGATGGAAGCAGTTGGCCGTTGTGCTGGCGCGGTAGTTGAAGAGGTGCGCCGCCAGTTCCGTGATATCCCTGGAATTATGGAGGGTACTGCCAAACCAGAGTACGGCAAAGCAGTAGACATGCTCACCTCGGCAGCAATTAAAGAGATGATCGTTCCTTCACTCCTGCCAGTGGTCGCTCCAGTCGTTGTCGGTCTCTTGTTGGGCCCAGCTGCATTGGGTGGCTTACTCATGGGAACCATCGTGACCGGTTTGTTTGTTGCGATCTCGATGTGTACTGGTGGTGGCGCTTGGGACAATGCAAAGAAATATATCGAAGAAGGCAACTTCGGCGGTAAAGGTTCTGAAGCTCATAAAGCTGCAGTGACTGGCGATACCGTTGGTGACCCTTACAAAGATACTGCGGGCCCTGCCGTTAACCCACTGATCAAGATTATTAACATCGTGGCATTGCTCATCGTGCCACTCTTGCCAATGGTCTCTCGTTAAGTTATGAGTAGTCATTAAATGCAGTAGCAATCAGACTGCGGCAAATAAAATGCCTAGCAATGCTAGGCGTTTTATTATGTTGACGCCACTTGACAAAGTGTAGGCCATTGGCCTACTATAGGGTCAATGGATTTTGAATGGGATTTGGCTAAAAGTAACTCATGCCAGATCTCTCGAAATTTTGATTTCGCATATGTGATATCAATTTTTAAAGATCCTACAATAGTTATTGAGCATGACCAAAGATGGGATTACGGGGAAGAGCGGTATCGCGCAATAGGGGCAATTGATAAACGAGTCTTCGTAGTTGTGTTCACCAGAAGAGTTAAGGCCATCAGAATTATTTCAGCAAGGAAAGCTAACAACAGGGAGGTCAAGCGATATGAAAAAAATAGTACGAGTTAGCGTTGATCTAAATAACCCTAAAAGCTTCCCCAAGGGGATTGTAGATAAGAAGCTATTAGATTCAACTTCTGAGCGCCTCATAAAGTTACACAAACGGCAAGACGATGACGAAGCCATGCAAGATGCTGCAAAATATGCAAAGCGAGTTCGTGAACGGATTGGCTTATCTCAACAAGAGTTCTCAAATCGCATAGAAGTTTCTTTAGAAACTATTCGAAACTGGGAGCAGGGAAAAAGAAGTCCTACAGGCGCAGCAAAGGCGCTGCTAAAAATATTGGATCGTGCACCTGAGGTGGCTTTACTGGCCTTGAGTGTGTAATTAAGCTCAAACAAAAACACCTAGCAATGCTAGGTGTTTTTTATTTCATACTTACTTAAAGTTTTAAGCAAATAAAACTTACTCCAATGTTTCTAAATAACGCTGCGCATCCAGTGCAGCCATGCAGCCCGTACCAGCACTAGTAATCGCTTGACGATAGATATGATCTTGAACGTCGCCGGCTGCAAAGACGCCAGGGATATTGGTAGCAGTGGCATTGCCTTCCAGCCCTGAGTGGGTCTTGAGATAGCCGTTGTTCATGTCGAGCTGCCCAACAAAGAGTTC
>CANBSM010000081.1 GCA_947372155.1 Burkholderiaceae bacterium | reverse complement strand
CCTGTCTCAGTCAAACTAGCGGAAATTGGGAAAGTAGTTAGCAATGCACCGATACCGTAACCAGCAGCAACCATACCCACTGCAAATCCACGATTGTTTGGGAACCAACGCACCATCAAGCCAACAACGCCGATGTAAACAATGCCGGTACCCAATCCACCTAAAACACCGTAGGTGAGGTAAAGATTAGATACGGTAGTTAGGTTCGCTGAAAGAACCCAGCTTGCGCCCGTCAAAATGGTGCCAATGGACAACAAAAGACGAGGGCCAAATTTATCAACTAAGTAACCCTGAAACGGCGAGAAGAATGTCTGCAACACAATCAAGATTGAGAATGTGATTTGCAATTCTGTCAAAGTAACACCAAGCTGACCCATGATCGGCTTAGTAAATAACGCCCAGACATATTGCGGGCTAGATATGGACATCATACAAATGACGCCTAAGGCCAATTGAACCCACTTCGACTTTAGGGGGTTCTTACTGGTGCTTTCCGCACCCATTACAGCTGAAGTCATACGAATCTCCGGTTTATTGTTGAATCAAAATTTCTAAAAAACTTTTGTTAATGCATTTTGATCTAAATTTGCGGGTAATTACTAAGGAATTCCCTAGTATGGTGCAGAAGCGCTTATTTTGATGCAGCTTGCTGCACCAATAAAAACAAAAAAACCACCCCTAGGGGTGGTTCATTTTTTCAAATGGGAAGCTGATTACATCAAACGAATTGATCTAGCACCCCGAAGCAGTTGCCGTAGGAACGCTCACGCTATTTGTACCGGGCAAACTGGACCACGCGGGATTGGATGAAGTTACCGGCAGCATATAAGCCCAATGTGTGAGGCCAGCAGTTCCATTGCCAGTTGACATCTGCATCAAAAATGCAGGTTGACCGCTAGACGAAGTCAACTGCCCAGAGCCGACAGTTAGGGATGATCCATAGAAACCAATAGATACCGAATTATTAGCCGTTACGGACCCCACAATCGTTGATGCAGACCAAGTGGCGCCATTGTTAGTGCTAGCAAAAGAGCAGCCCAATAAAAATCCCTGATTTACAGAGGTGAAGTGCCAAACTGTTTGGTCATTTACAGCAGTTGTTTTTGGATTTCCCGAAGAGCTATATGCATAGGCTAACAAATAATCAGTGGGCACATACCAATACGTATCGACAAAAGCAGAAAGATCTTTTGTTGCCAAAGTAGATGGGGTTGATTGCGCCTGTACGCTATCACCCGTACCACAACCTGATAGTCCCGCTAAAGCAAGCAAGGATAAACAAAATAAAAGTTTTCTGGCTATATTGTTTTTCACGACTTTTTCCATTTGGATAGCGCCTCTTCATCAACCACGCGGGCATCGACCCAGCGAGCTCCTTCTGGGGTGTCTTCTTTTTTCCAAAATGGCGCCGCGGTTTTGAGGTAATCCATGATGAACTCACAGGCAGCAAATGCTTCACCTCTGTGTGCGCTGGTTACCGCCACTAATACGATTTGATCTTCGGGCAGCAACGGCCCAACACGATGGATGACTAATGTCTGAAAAATATCCCAACGTGATTTAGCTTGATCTAGGATTTCTTGGAGCGCTTTTTCAGTCATGCCAGGGTAATTCTCAAGCGTCATGCCCTTTACCTGGCTGCCGTCGTTCATATCGCGAACAGTGCCCAAGAATGTTACTACCGCACCAACCCGTGGATCACCTTTACGTAATGCCGCTATTTCAGCACTGACATCAAAATCATTTTCTTGGATTTTGATTGGCATCTTAGCCTCCAGTCACTGGAGGAAAGAAAGCCACTTCAGCACCATCTTGCAATAGAGTGCTTGCATCCACCATATGCTGATTCAATGCACAACGCAAGACTTTGCCATCTGCCAATACTTCAGCCCAGGGACTGCCACGCTCGATCAGATGAATCCTAAGATCAGCAATGGTTTTAACTGTTGCAGGAATCGTGATGCTCTCTTGCGAGATGCCAAGCGCTTCACGAAGTGAGGCAAAGAATCGTAATTCGAGTTTCATGAACTAATCGTAAACCGATTATTTGAGAAGCGCATCAAAAGGGATGTACTTCACGAGATCACCAGCTTTAATTGGCTGGTTTGGCGCGCAGTCCACTAAACCGTCACCCCAGGAAGCGCTTGTGAGCACGCCAGAGCTTTGATTTGGGAATAAATTCAAACCGCCATTGCTATTGAGCTTAACGCGCAAGAATTCATTACGACGATCTGCTTTTAACCAATCAAAGTCAGCACGCATTAAATACGACTGCGGAGGACTAGTTTCGCGACCCTGCAATTTCAAAATAAAAGGGCGCACGAACAATAGAAAGGTTACAAAACTAGATACCGGGTTGCCTGGCAAACCAATAAACCAAGCCTCACCATCCTTAGGCTCATCTGATTTGCGTACCGCACCAAAGGCGAGTGGCTTTCCGGGCTTGATAGCGATCTGCCATAGGTCCAATCTTCCTTCAGCAGTAACTGCAGGCTTAATGTGATCTTCTTCACCAACCGATACGCCACCAGAAGTAATGATTAAATCGTGATCTTTGCTAGCCTTACGTAATGCATCACGTGTCGCATCCAGACGATCTGGGACGATACCTAAGTCCGTTGCATCACAACCCAAAGACTTGAGGCAGGCCAATAAAGTGTCACGATTGGAGTTATAAATACCACCTGGTTTTAAGGGCTCACCTGGAAGTGCCAGCTCATCACCTGTAAAGAATGCGGCAACCTTCACGCGACGTTTTACATTGAGGTGAGTAAGTCCAGCTGAAGCAGCCACACCCAACTCTTGAGGGCGCAAAAATGTTCCGGCAGTCAAACAAGTCTTGCCAGCAGTTAGATCTTCGCCTCTACGACGAATCCATTGTCCTGCTGTTGGAGCAATGTTTACAGTAACTTGATCAGCTTGACCCTCTATCGAGCAATCCTCTTGCATCACGACTGCATCAGCACCAGGGGGAACGGGAGCGCCAGTAAAAATTCTGGCAACAGTACCTGGCTCCAGTTGTACGCCCATGGAGCCCGCTGGAATACGTTGCGCAATCTTGAGAATACTTCCGGAGGTTTGAGTATCCGCAGTACGTACGGCATAGCCATCCATCGAAGTGTTATCTAATGGCGGCACATCCACCAGGCTACTTACGTCTTCAGAAAGCACACGGCCTAATGCAGCCTGCATGGCAACCTTCTCAGTCTCACCAACAGTTTGAGCATGAGAAAGTAAATGGTCTAAAGCCTGCTGCGCAGTCAACATCGGTGGCTTAGTCATGGGATGGTTTTGATTACTTTAATTTGTCCAGGTTAGGACATTAATCCAGATGCGTAGTGATAAAAGTTTTCACTTGATTCACATCAGAATCAATATTTTCTACGCGCTGAGGTTTAGATTTAATGTCTTTAAATGCCGGCGGACACTCCGCAGGACGACCTAAAGCAATTTCAATCGTTTCTTCAAACTTAATAGGAAGCGCTGTCTCGAGGACGATCATTGGAATACCTGCTTGCAAGTGCTCACGAGCAACTTTTACACCATCAGCGGTATGTGTATCAATCATCACGCCGTAGCGCTTGTCAATATCACGAATCGTTTCTAAGCGATTCTCGTGGGTGCTTCGGCCAGATTGGAAGCCGTATTTACCGAGCTCTTTA
>CANBSM010000080.1 GCA_947372155.1 Burkholderiaceae bacterium | reverse complement strand
GCCCGAGAAGTCCTCCAGCGCACTACTGCAAGCCATAAGCCTGTAATAGCAAGCGCTATGATGAATGCCAAAGCATTGAATTGGCCTGCAAATCCAGGAAGCAGGCGTGCAATATTGGCGGCCGTAGATTCTGGATAGCCAGTCACTTTTGCAAGCCAAATAATCCAAATAGCCAAAGCAATGAGCGTAAAGCTGAACATCGCAAACCAATCAATAAAGCTAATCACACTTCGTTTGAGAACTGGCAAACTAAATGCAGCAATGATCGAAAGGCTGGGAATTAAAATCATTAAGTCATGTTCGTTGGCTTCAAGGCGGAATAAAACATAAATTAAGCTGCCAATAAATAAGCTCAGAGGAATGCAAAGGTGAGGTGCGCGCCATGCGCCTGCTTCCTTAATCCGACCCCAGTGTGCGAGAGAAACCATCGCGAGCGGCCAGACGGGCCAAGCGTACGCCCAAAAGTTCACGCTCAAGAAACCGAGTGATTCCATTGATGGAGTAGCGCGCATTTCGGGTACATTGCGCCAGCCTTCTTCAGCGATATGGCGCCATTGCCCAGGCAAATCTGCCCAGTACCAAATGAGGGGCCAAATCGCAAAACCGATCAAACCTAAAACAGTGCTGGTGAGTGTCCAACGAAAACGCAACTTTGCATTGCTAGCAATGACTGCAATGATGGTGGAAGTGACAATGATTAAGCTTAGCGTGAGATTGCTTGACAGGGCGACGATAGCGATTCCAAGGCCAGTCCATAAACCACCTTGCCAAGGTTTATCTAAGCCGCGCACCGTACCGTAAAGAACGATGCTAATGCCCATAAGTTGCGCCATCATTGGCGTTGTCTCATGAGCGCGTTGAGCTAGACCCACGCACGCCAAGAAAATGAGCAGCGCACCATCGGCCAAGGTCATACCGTAACTCTTCATGTCTGGCTGGCCGCCAACAGCTAATGCCATGGGCTGCACTTCACGACGGCGACCTAGTAAATAGGTGGCATACCAAATTGCTAGAGCAGCAGAGAAGAAGCAGATGGCTGCATACAAACGTGCCGCATTAGCAGCGCCAATGAATGGACCAAACCATTCAATCATTGTGGCACCCATCCAATATGGCAGAGGTGCACCAAGAGAGATGTCACGTCCGGCTAAGTGTGGAACCACCCAGTCCATAGAGTTGCCGCGAAAGAGGGTCCACATGCCACCAAAGCCAATGGCATCTTCATTCTTCCAAGGGTCGCGAAAGAAGAGGCCAGCAAAACCATAAACCAAGGTCAACGCAAAAATAATAATGCGCGGAATCGATTTAGTGGCGGCAGCAGTAAGTTTGACCATGTGTAAAGTTCAAAATAAAAAAGGCAGCAAACGCTGCCTTGATTATCTCGCAGAGCAGGTATTTAACATACCCCGCGAATAGAAGTGGTTTAAGCCTTCTTCTTAGCTGGCTTTTCAGCAGCTTTAGCTTCTGCAGCGGCAGCTTTTTTCTCAGCTGTTTTAGCAGCGCCATCACCGGTAGCTTTAGCAACAGCTTTAGTACCGAATTTCTGACGGAATTTCTCAACACGACCAGCGGTATCCATAATTTTCTGGGTACCAGTGTAGAAAGGGTGTGACTCAGATGAAGTCTCGATCTTGGCCAATGGATATTCGTTACCATCTTCCCACTTGATTTTCTCTTTAGTGGACATAGTGGAGCGAGTTTTGAAGCTGAAGTTATTGGAAACGTCTACAAAGACGATTTCGCGATATTCGGGGTGAATGCCAGGTTTCATGTTGAGTCCTATGAGCGGGTAGCCGTTAAAGTCGAATTGACTTAAATACTTTCCCAGGTTTTAAAAGCAGTTAAGGGTGCAGCAAGAACGAAATTATGCCATGAAATCAACAACAAAGCGCTGTTTAGGTGTGCAAAAGGGGCTAAAAAGCCCCTTTAGGTCTTTAAATCGCCCCTAAGGGGATCTAAATTAGCCTCCGCGACGCATTAGGTCGAAGAATTCACCATTGTTTTTGGTCGATTTGAGCTTGTCAACGATAAAGTTCATTGCCTCGATATCGTCCATATCTGCCAGCAATTTGCGCAATACCCAGATCTTCTGGAGGTTCTCCGCTTTAACCAAGAGCTCTTCACGGCGGGTACCGGACTTGTTAAGGTTAATTGAAGGATAAACACGACGTTCAGCCAAGCGACGCTCAAGGTGAACTTCCATATTGCCGGTACCTTTGAACTCTTCATAAATGAGGTCATCCATACGGCTACCGGTTTCAATCAAAGCGGTAGCAATGATGGTTAATGAGCCACCTTCCTCAATATTACGAGCTGCACCGAAGAAACGTTTTGGACGTTGCAATGCATTGGCATCCACACCACCAGAAAGCACTTTGCCTGATGAAGGGACAACGGTGTTGTATGCGCGTGCAAGACGAGTGATTGAATCAAGCAAGATGATGACATCTTTGCCCATCTCAACTAAGCGCTTGGCTTTTTCAATCACCATCTCGGCAACTTGAACGTGACGCACTGCTGGCTCATCGAAGGTAGAAGCAACAACTTCACCGCGAACAGATCGTTGCATTTCGGTAACTTCTTCTGGACGCTCGTCAACGAGCAGTACGATCAAAATCGCTTCAGGATTATTAGCTGCGATCGCATGAGCAATATGTTGCATCATCACGGTCTTACCGGATTTTGGTGAAGCCACGATCAAACCACGTTGGCCATAGCCAATCGGAGAGATCATGTCGATGATGCGGCCAGTTAAATTCTCCTCAGCCTTGATATCGCGCTCCAAGCTGATCACTCGGTTTGGGTGTAATGGTGTTAAGTTTTCGAACATGATGCGGTTCTTGAGGGCCTCTGGAGCCAAACCGTTGATCTTGTCTACTTTTACTAATGCAAAGTAACGCTCACCATCTTTAGGGGTACGTACTTCGCCTTCGACGCTGTCACCAGTGTGCAAGTTAAAGCGACGAATCTGCGCAGGAGAGATATAAATATCATCAGGAGAAGCCATGTAAGAGGCTTCAGGAGAACGCAAGAAACCAAAGCCGTCAGGCAATACTTCTAAAGTCCCGTCGCCGAAAACGGTTTCGCCAGCCTTCGCACGTTTTTTCAGGATGGCAAACATCAATTCTTGTTTGCGCATCCGTTGAGTGTTTTCAATCTCCAAGCTGGCCGCCATTTCAAGCAGTGCGGATACGTGGAGGACTTTGAGTTCAGTTAATTGCATGTGGTTCTCGGGTGTTGGTAAAGATAAATTTGAATAGGGGAATTTGTTTTGAGGTATCGCTGCGCTGATTTAGATCACACAGATATGGGAAAACAGAATTTTTGGAATTTGCTAAAAGAGGGAGGGGGATAAATTGCTGAAAATCGGAGCACTGATAAGTGCGTTTGAGTAATACTACACCAAAAAGGCGGTGTGACAAGCGTTAAAGCGGGAAAAGCCACAGGCTCAACTGGTGAACCTGTGGTCTGAGACTATTTACAGATGACTATCAATAAATGCAGTCAACTGCGATTTGGCCAAAGCGCCTACTTTTTGAGCAGCTACTGTGCCATTTTTAAACAGAATTAGGGTGGGAATGCCGCGAATATTGAACTGGGCAGGAACGCCTTGGTTCTCATCCACGTTCATTTTTGCGATCTGTAGCTTCTCGCCATACTCACCAGCGAGCTCTTCCAGGATCGGACCAATCATTTTGCAAGGACCGCA
>CANBSM010000079.1 GCA_947372155.1 Burkholderiaceae bacterium | reverse complement strand
GCGCCGTGCACTCGGTTTTCAATCGTTGGAATGACAAAGACGTTTGCGCCTACCCAGTCACCTTCCCAGGTGAGGGCTGGAACTGCAGCAGCAAACCAGCCGCCATGATTGGTTTGGGGATAGCCATTAAAGCCCCCAAAGACAGCGCCAATCTTGATTGGACCAATCGCAACCGGTTGGTAATACACTCCAGCGTAATTGGAATAAGCACGTTCGCTGTTATAAAAACGACCTGCTGTTACTGAAGCAACGGTATTAAAGCGGTATTCCAAACCTGCACCCCAGTTGCCACCATTAAGGTTCTGATCTTTCTGAAAGTGATAGGACACCATGCCGGGATTGATCCAAAGCTGATTTTGAGTTTTGGGCTCGAGAATCTGAAAGACGCTATCCCTGGTATCGCTTTTCTCAGTATCGGTCTGTGTGGTTGTTGTACTTGCAGTAGCTTGAGCTTGAGCATTGGTGATAAGTCCTGCAAGAAGCAGAAGTGTAGCAAGTGAGCTGTATTTAATGAGAGTTGTACTTTTCATTGGCTTATTTCTTATCTGCGCCTTTATTGCTCTTGTCACCCTTGTCAGAGCCAGCCTTACTGAGTTTGAAATCCAACTTTTGACCTTGATAGAGCAGGGTGGCAGTTTCATCGCCAATGCTTTGCAGGGTAAGGCCTTTACCTAGACCTTCGCCAACGCTAATGGCATTGGTTTGCTTGCCATCAATCTCAAAAATGGCAAAGCCATCTAAAGAGCCGTCTTTGTTTTTGGAGGTGATAACAACGCCACGCAAATAGATATTTTCAGTAACAAGCGGTTTATTGCCAAATAAGGCATAAGCAGCGCTCGCATCTTGATTGGAATAAAGAGTAATACCTTTGTTGATGCCTGAAGCAGCTTGTCCTGGTGCCGAAGGAATTTGTGCGACCCTCATTAGCCAATAGGTGGCTGATACAGCGCAGGCCAGCATCAAGAGGTAGGTCAAACTCTTGCTCACACTCATGGGGTTAATCCATGCGCCATTTAAATTGCCATGAAGGCCAGCCTTACCTTTGACCAGCTTGTTTAGACTTATGGTGAGTTTTTGACCCAAACCGGTAATTGCGGAGAGCGCTTTGCCTTGGGCTGAGCCAGTAGATTTATCTGTGTTTTGGGCGAGGCTATTTCGCCGCGCTTTGGCAGCTAATTTTGCTTCTTGAATGCGCGCTTGCACGCGCTTGATAAATTCGCTCAAAGTGACAAAATACCTATAAAATTTGAATCAGTTTAAATCATTGAAAGTGCCAATTTATGTCTTTCTGCAATCTACACCTGTTTAGTCATAAATCATCCCAAAAGACCCCGGTTAGCCCAAATTTAGGGCAAACACCCAATCGTAAAAGTCGTGATGCCGGCTTCACCCTGATTGAGATTATGGTGGTCATTGCCATTATCGGTATTTTGGCTACTTTGATTGTTCCTAAGATCATGGGTCGTCCAGACGAAGCACGTGCTACAGCAGCAAAGCATGATGTGGGCACATTGGTGCAAGCATTTAAGTTATACCGTTTAGATATTGGCCGTTATCCAACCACTGAGCAAGGTGTGCGGGCATTGGTAGAAAAGCCAACCTCCGAGCCGGTTCCGCAGAACTGGAAAACAGGCGGTTACTTAGATTCTGTTCCTAAGGATCCATGGGGCAATCCATACCAATATGCCAATCCAGGTACGCGTGGTGAGATCGATGTCTATAGCTTTGGCGCAGATGGTAAAGCCGGTGGAACCGGCAACGATGCCGATATTGGAAATTGGCAGTAACGTATTTAATAACATCGTTAATAAAATCGTTAATGAAGATTGCTCAAGAAGATTGTTTTAAAAGATCGTCAGTCCAGCATGCTTCGTAAGCCTAGTCTTGTTCAAGCTGAGGCAGGCTTTACCTTAATCGAGATGCTGGTTGCTCTTGCAGTATTTGCCATTGTGATGGCTGTTGCTGTCTTGACCATTCCAAATCACGATGATCGTTACTGGCGGGATAACTTAGACCAACTAGTCTCATCACTCAATATGGCGCAGGAAGAAAGCGCTATGTCAGGCATGACGATGGTTGCACAGATTGATGGCAATGGCTGGCGCTTCTTTGTTCCTGGCGCTGTTGATGGTGCCAGTGGCGCTAATAGTGCCGGCATTTCTGCAGGGTCAATGACCTTGGGTGGTAGTAATGCAGCTACCAATGTGCCTCCGCCGGGATTCAATAATTCCAATGGTTTGATGCCAGATGTGTATCAAGCAAAAAGTTGGTACAAGCCAGTAGATATTGCGCCACTTCAGCTCACTCTTGGCGGCGAGCAGGTTACTGAAGTGCTGCAAATTCCGATTAGACAAGTCAGTGGCGCAGACATTCGTCAAGCAATCTTGATTCGTAATCGCAACGGGCGCTTTAGTTGGAATAAGTCATGAGTCGGAATTTTGGCAAGTTGAATATGCGCACTCCAGCATCCCAAAATGGCTTTGCTCTTGTTGAGGTATTGGTAGGGCTGGCTGTACTGAGTATTGCCATGCTGGCAGGTCTGCGCGCTATTGCTAATGGCGCTGATACGCAGTTAGCGGTTTCTCAACGAACGATGGCTTTGTGGAGTGCAGATAACGCCTTAATGAATTTGCGTGCTAGTCGCGCCTGGCCGGATCTGGGCACCACTACCTTCAGTTGTCCCCAAGCAAGCTATATCTTTGTGTGTCAGCGCAAGGTAATTAGCACGCCTAATCCCGCCTTCAGAAGAATCGAACTCACCGTCTACTTATCAAGCCCTGATAGTGCTGAGGTTGCAAGCGGCCCTCGCTTAGCGTGGTTAACAACGGTGGTGTCTAATCCATCTGGCGGTGTAATGTGATGATTGCTTCTTTAAGCGCCTGAAGACTGATCTGCTGGCTGGATATCCAATTTATAGTTTCTGAAATCCTGCATCCCTAATAGCATTTGTATCAAAGCTGACGCAGTAATCACAGCCTGCTTTGTTTGCAGAGCGTTCAATCAAGCAATCCGAAAAATCTGCTTTTGATCCTGAGTAAACTCTTAAGGCTTTGATCGCAGTTTCAGCGTTCTCAACGATGAGTTCTCTTGTCCCTAAAAGCATTTGTAATATTTGGACAATCTCCACCTTTTTTGCTTGATAGTATGTCAATATGTTTGCATCTAAAGCAATCATTTATCAACACCTTTATTAGTTATGGCAAGGTTCATTTGTTCAATGCTGATCGTCGTCTTAGGTTTTTGCAATACCCCTTTAAGTAATTGCACCGAATGAATGGCGGGGGCAATCAAAAATTGCCCATTTCCCGCCTCTACAAATTCAACTCGGCTGCCCGCCTCAAGTTTCATGGCGTCTCTTACTGATGCAGGAATTGTAATTTGACCCCTGGATGTAACTATTGCCGTTGTCATCTACATTCCTTTCTTTTATTTACTTTTCTTGCTTTTTAGCAAGGAACCATGAGAGTCAAGCCCCGATTCGCAGAAGTTTCAAGCGGCTCACGCTTAGGCTATTTAAATACAGCGGTTTCCAGGCCGTCTAGCGGCGTGATGTGATGATTTGTAATGACTTTATCTTTGGTTGAGATTTGAGTAATTCAGCGCTCGAAACCAGCCAATTAAACTAATTCAATATAGAATCTTTTAGGAGTTTAGTAAGTCTGCCCTCATTTTATTAGGCGGCGATCCTTGTTTTTGTGTGTGCTGGCTTGTTAATCAAGGCATCTAATTTAAAGTTGATTCCTTCATTTTCTTGGATGGCATGGATCACTTGAAAGAAGT
>CANBSM010000078.1 GCA_947372155.1 Burkholderiaceae bacterium | reverse complement strand
CAAATTACTGGAGGCGCGTGAGGGAATCGAACCCCCGTACGAAGCTTTGCAGGCTCCTGCCTAACCACTCGGCCAACGCGCCATACTCTTGAATCAAAAATGGGAAGCTTTTAAGGGCTTCCCATCGAACTTGGAGCGGGAAAGGAGGTTCGAACTCCCGACCTATACCTTGGCAAGGTATCGCTCTACCAGCTGAGCTATTCCCGCATAACAGGGCGATAGTTTAACAAACAATCGCCAAGAAAGCATTATTACCTGTAAAACCTCAGATGCAAAGGAATTAAATTACCGCAGAAGTCTTATCTGGCTGGGATTTATGACGCTTAATCAATTTTTCCAGCGAGCTGCGGTAAGGCCTTTTTCATGTAATAGAACATCGACCAAAGCGTTAAAAATGAGGCGATCCAAATTAACCAGGTGCCTACTTGCGCACAATTTAGCCAGCCAAATAAGGTGTCATTGAGCAGCAAAAACGGAATAGCGACTAATTGAGCAGTCGTTTTGAGCTTGCCAACCATATGAACGGCCACACTTTTTCCTGCGCCCAATAAAGCCATCCACTCTCTTAGTGCAGAGATCGTAATTTCACGGCCAATAATGATGAGTGCAACCCAAACCTGAACGCGGTCCATATTTAAGAGCACCAATAAAGCAGCAGCAACAATGAGCTTGTCTGCTACAGGATCTAAAAATTGACCAAATGCAGACTCTTGTTTTAAACGACGTGCCAGAAAACCATCTAACCAATCGGTAATAGCGGCAGAAATAAAGATGATTGCTGCAATCAGATTCTTGTCAAACGGAGTAAGCCAAGAATTGGGAAGATAAAAAATGGCTACCAACAGCGGAATCGCTGCAACACGCAACCAGGTTAGGGCGATTGGTAGGTTAAATGGCATTCGTTAAGCATAAACCAAGATCGGTCAATGCTCCTAGTGAAGCTGACGATATATCTGCTCAGCAAGCGTTAAAGAGACGCCTTCTACACTAGCAATCTCTTCAATGCTGGCATTGGATACACCCTTTAAGCCACCAAAACGAGCCAGCAACTTTTGGCGACGCTTGGCCCCAATACCCTCAATCTCTTCTAGGCGGGAGATTGTTCTTGCCTTGGCGCGTTTGGCGCGCATGCCAGTAATAGCAAACCGATGAGCCTCATCGCGTATCTGAGCTACCAATAACAATGCCGCACTATCAATACCCAACTCCAAAGCTTCACGGCCATCCGCAAAAATGAGTGTCTCAAGTCCAACTTTGCGACCTTCGCCCTTAGCCACGCCCACAATCAAACTTACATCCATACCAAATTCAGAAAGAACTTGGCGCGCCATTTCAACCTGACCCTTACCGCCGTCAATCAAAATAACTTGAGGAATCTTTTCTATAGGTAGTTCTTGAAAATTGGCATAGCGTCTCTGCAAGACCTGGCGCATAGCTGCATAATCATCGCCTGGTGTGATGTCATTAATATTGAAGCGTCGATACTCGCTAGACTGCATCGCGTTTTTGGCATACACCACGCAAGATGCTTGGGTTGCTTCACCAGAGGTGTGGCTAATATCAAAACATTCAATGCGTAATTGCTCAAGACTCTCTAATTCAAGACTTAAGATATCGGCCAATGCGCGCGCCCTGGCCAACTGCCCACCCGTCTCAACCAGACGTTTGGTCAAAGCAATTTTGGCATTACCTTCCGCCATCCCAAGCCAGTGACGTCTTTGACCTTGCGGTTGATGTAAGAAGGTAATTTTTCTACCAGCTTGTGCATTTAATAGCTCATGCAAATCTTCTGGGGGAGATTCATTTACATCGCCAAGATCATCACCTCTTGATTGCAAAGCATGATTTAAGACCAATACAGGGGGTATTAAGTTAGCGCTTGTATCTGTGTGTTCCTCTAAATAATGCTGCGCAATAAAGGCTTCTAAAATTTCTGCGGGGGATGGCAGCTCGCCGGAGGTAGAGCGTAATCCTTTAGGGAAATAGGCTCTATCACCCAAATGGCGTCCGCCACGAATCATTGCTAAGTTCACGCAAACCATACCCTCCATTTGCGCTACAGCGATAACATCCACATCACCCTCGCCTTCAGCAACGGTATCCATAGACTGCTGTTGTAATACGCTAGATAAGTCAGCGATGCGATCGCGCAATACTGCCGCCATCTCAAACTCCATCGCCTGGCTATGCTGATGCATTTCTTTTTCAAGCTCGGACAACACTCGGCCGTGATCACCCTCCAAGAAACGCGTTGCTTGAGCAACATCTTGCCCATACTGTTCAACACTTAAGCGTCCAACACAAGGAGCACTACAGCGATGAATTTGATGCAATAAACAAGGTCGGCTACGATTCTTAAATACAGAGTCCTCACAGGTTCTGAGGCGGAAAACCTTTTGCAGAATCTGTACTGAATTACGCACCGCCCAGCTATTCGGAAATGGTCCAAAGTAATGGTTGCGCTTATCTACCTTTCCTCGGTATGAAGCTAGCCTCGGAAACTGGTGCCCCGTTAACATCACATAAGGGTAGGACTTGTCATCACGAAATAAAATATTGAATGGCGGGGCCAACTCTTTAATGAGATTGTTCTCTAGAATGAGGGCTTCCGTTTCAGTCCGTGTTACCGTTGTCTCATAGCGGGCAATTTTGCCCACCATTAGTTCGATACGCGGTGATAACTGGGTACGCTGGAAATAACTAGAGACACGCTTTTTGAGGTTGCGCGCTTTGCCTACATACAGAATATGTCCCGCTTCATCAAAAAAGCGATATACCCCCGGTAATCCGGGTAGCCGTTTAACATCCTGCTGAAGGGTTTCGAAAAGCGAATTACTCATGCGTTGGGATATTTTCTGCCAAATCGTCGATAACTATGGTGATGCCGGTGTTTGCTGGCGTCTAGCCCGAAGCTTATCAAGCATTCACGGGCAAGAGGTCCGTATTTTTTGCGATGACCTGCCAACCCTTAATTTACTCGCATCTGGAGTAGATCCATCTATTAAGCAAAAAATTGATATGCAACCATGGGAGGCTAGCCATGCTAATGCTCGTCACACAGTACAAATACCTGATGTTGTGATTGAGGCCTTTGGCTGTGAATTGCCAGAACGTTACTTGGCAGGTCTATTTATCGCCCCGGTCAAACCCATTATCGTTAACTTGGAATACTTGAGTGCAGAGCCCTGGGTGATTGATTTTCATGGCAAGGCGTCACCTCAGTCACACGGCATTCCGAAATATTTTTTCTTTCCCGGCTTTCAGGATGAGGTGGGTGGGCTATTGCTGGACCCCATTCCACCAGAGGGTCATCTTGTGGCAAAAAATATTCCTGGCGATCTGAAGGCTATATGGTCCAAGTTGCGTCCTGGTGCAAAACGGATCAGTATCTTTTGCTACCCCGGCGCTCCTCTCAAAAAATGGCTAGCTGACTTAGGCCGTCTTGGTGAAGATGTTGATGTCTTACTTGCCCATGGTCATGCTGAGCAACTCAGTCTTTATGGAGAGCACCCAATCTCCCTACCCAACAATCTCCAACTGCTCTCAATGCCATTTGTATCTCAGGATGAATATGACTGGGTGCTATCGCAATGCGACTTCAACATTGTTCGAGGGGAAGACTCTTTTGTACGCGCTCAACTTGCTGGCAAACCATTTATTTGGCACATCTACCCTCAAGAAGACCGTGCCCATGAAGTGAAATTAGCAGCTTTTCTGGACCTCTATCTGGAAGAGGCTAACCAAGAATTGAGGCTAGCTACGATTGCCGCTATGACCTGGGCAATGCCCAGTGAATGGTTTGAGGACTTAAATCACTGGAATGCGCATGCCAAGCACTGGCGCACCCATTTACTAGAAAAACAAGCAGATGGCGGCTTGCCAGCACGTTTAATCCGCTTTGTCGCCTAATCCCAAGCAATAAAGGCTTGCGGGCGGTTACAATCTTGTTTTTGATAAAAACCGCAGAAAATTAGCTCTGCCCCCAGGAATAGCAAGATGAAAACAGCACAAGAACTCCGCGTTGGTAACGTAGT
>CANBSM010000077.1 GCA_947372155.1 Burkholderiaceae bacterium | reverse complement strand
AAGTCAACGTCCGCCCAGCCAGTGAAGCGGTTTTCAAGGTTCCAGGCGGATTCGCCATGACGAATAAGGACAAGTTGTTTCATAGAGCCATTCTATAATCCGGTGATGAACTTTCTCACGCAAATTGATAATTTAGCGCTTATTGCCCTTCTGGTAGTTTCAGGCATAGCGCTTTTCCTACCCACATTATCTACGCTTATTGGCGGAAAGGGCTTGTCCCCTACTGAAGCGACCATTTGGATTAACCGTCGAAAAGCATATGTTCTGGACGTGCGCTCGGAGGATGCCTTCAAGGCTGGTCATCTACCTGGTGCCAAATTGGCCAATGGTGCTGGTTTAACCGCGGCGATTGAAAAGCTCAAGCTAGATCGCAAGCATCCGGTAGTCTTGGTCTGCGAGACAGGCTCCCAGTCGCGCAAACTCCTAGCAGAAGCTCAGAAACTAGGTTTTGCTGAAGTAGGCGCTTTGGATGGTGGTGTTCAGGCCTGGAAAGCGGCAGCTCTGCCACTGGTTAAGTAAGGAAAAATTAATGCCTTCAGTAACGATGTATAGCACTCAGGTTTGTCCATATTGCGTCATGGCAGAAAAGCTATTGCTCAAAAAAGGTGTTGCCAATCTAGAAAAGATTTTGATTGATCGCGATCCGTCTCAACGTGAAATCATGATGACACGAACTGGTCGTCGCACTGTGCCGCAGATTTATATTGGCGATACCCACGTCGGCGGCTATGACGACTTGGTGGCATTGGATCGCGCTGGCAAGCTTGATCCTTTATTGGCTTAATTAGATTCAAAATATAAAGAAAGTTAGCAATGACCGAACAATCCTCTGCACCGCAAGCAAGCGCCGAGCAATCTAAAGAGCCTGGATTTCGTATTCAGCGAATTTATTTAAAAGATTTATCTCTTGAGCAACCGAATGCACCACAGATTTTGTTGGTTGCGTCCGAGCCACAAGTACAAGTAGAGATTGATATTACTGCTGCTCCCTTGAGCGAGGGAATTTTCGAAGTCGCCTTGAGTTCAACAGTAACTGCTAAGGTTGATGCAAAAGTATTGTTCTTAGTCGAAGCAAAGCAAGCAGGTATTTTTGAATTTAGCAATATCCCTGTTGAGCAAATTGATCCAATGCTCGGCATTGCATGCCCAAATATTTTGTATCCTTACTTGCGCTCAAACATCGCCGATATTATTAGTCGTGCAGGCTTCCAGCCAATTCATTTGAATGAGATTAATTTCCACGGCATGTATGAACAGCGTTTGATGCAAGCTCAACAAGAAGCTGCTGCCAAAGAAGCTGCGGCCGCAGAGGGTAAGTCTCACTAAGTTTTTTCAAGTGAGCCCACAGATCATGAAAGTGACACTGCTTGGTGCTGGCGCTTGGGGAACGGCTATGGCGGTGCAAGCCGCCAACCATCTCCAAGAAGGTGATGTTTGTTTGTGGTCGCGCAGCAAACAGCAGCTAGTAGACATTGAAGAGCATGGTGAAAATCGTGCTTATCTCTCAGGGATCAAGCTACCTGATGGCCTCAAGTTTGAGAGCGACTTCTCTGCTGCCATTAAAAGACTTGCTAGTGATGACTTGTTGGTTATTGCTACACCGATGTCGGGGCTTTCTGAAACTATTGCTCAAGCTTTAAAGATTGCTCAGCATCCACTCAATATTATTTGGTTATGTAAAGGCCTAGAGCCTAATACTGCTTTATTGCCGCATCAGGTTGTAGAGCGCGAAAGCAAAATTCATTCTCACGGACTAACGCATTCATATGGTGCCTTATCTGGCCCCAGCTTTGCTCGTGAAGTAGGGGCGGGTATGCCATGTGCATTAACGGTGGCTAGTAAATCTACAAAACTTTGTGAGACTGTCCAGGCCGCTTTTCACCACGGCAATATGCGGGTTTACTCAAGTGATGATTTGATTGGTGTGGAGTTGGGTGGCGCCATCAAGAATGTGTTGGCTATTGCGGCAGGTATTGGCGATGGCTTAGATTTAGGTCTCAACGCTCGTGCTGCAGTTCTCACGCGAGGCTTGGCAGAGATGATGCGTTTGGTGAAGGCTGCAGGTGGTAAATCTGAAACTTGTATGGGCTTAACTGGAGTCGGCGATTTGATCTTGACTGCTACTGGGGACCTTTCTCGCAATCGTCGAGTGGGTCTTGAGCTTGCTGCTGGTAAATCTTTGCCAGAGATTCTTGCGGGTCTTGGCCATGTTGCTGAGGGCGTACTGTGTGCTCAAGCGGTTGGTGATTTAGCAGAGCGTTTAGAGGTTGAGATGCCTATTACTGCGATGATGAGTGAGGTGCTCTTTGGAAAACTGAAGCCCCATGATGCTGTTAAGAAATTAATGGGGCGCGATCCCAAAATCGAATCGTAAGCAATCGCTTCAGACCTTTGTTTACTGACCACCAGCAAGCCCATTCTGACGCCAAGCTTCATATACTACGATTGCTACAGTATTTGATAAGTTCAGGCTGCGACTGCTATCTTGCATCGCCAGGCGCATACGATTTTCAGCTGGGATAGAGTCTCTGACTTCATCTGTAATGCCTTTAGTTTCAGAACCAAATATAAAGTAATCATCGGGTGAATATTTGCCTGCATGAAACTTTCCTGAACCCTTAGTAGTTAATGCAAAGAGATGCCTAGGATCAGGCTGCTCATCCTTTAAAAACTGTGCCCAATTTTTGTGGACTTTGATGCGTGCAAATTCATGATAGTCAAGACCCGCTCTGCGCAACTTAGCATCTTCCATCGGAAACCCAAGCGGCTCAATTAAATGTAGCTTTGCTCCGGTATTGGCGCACAAGCGAATAATGTTCCCTGTATTGGGCGGGATTTCTGGTTCGAATAAAACAATATTAAACATGTGACATTCTTTAAATTGGTCGCGCAGCTCTCAGTACTACCCAATTAATGACGCGAGATACACCATTGTCCTTCAGAACGCGCGCAATTTCATTAAGAGTTGCGCCGCTTGTCATCACATCATCAAACACAATCACAGTTTTGTGTGCTAACTGCTCAATGTAACTATCTTGAACGTAAAACATTCCCTGAATGGCTAGGTGGCGATTGCTCAATGTGCTTCCGGCTTGGTGCTCTGCATAATGATGGCGCTTTAGTACATAAGGTGATTTTTGAATATCTCCCCCACATTGAATTCGCTTAGCAATCTCCCAGCTTTGATTAAAGCCACGCTGCGCCAACTTTTGAATGCTCAGTGGTACTGGTAGCAAAAAATCGGCAGAAATATTCTGAAGCTCATGGCCTAGAAGCAAGTTCCATGTATTGCCAAGAGCATGAGCAAATGCAATACGTTTCTGATACTTCAATTCATGTAATGAAGTTTGTAGCAATCCATCGTAGCGATCTAAGCAATAAGTTTCATCAAAGTGGGGCCTGAAGGTTTGGCATTGCATACAACGTTGTTGTGCAATTTCTGGAGCCTGAAGTGTTGTTCCACATTGGTAGCAGCATTGATAGTTCAACAATCCTTTATCTCGTAATTGATTGAGGCAGCAATTGCATAGGGATGATTTCTGAAACGCCTGACAAGCAATGCAAGCTGTTGGCAAAAGCTGCTCACAAATGGTTTGAAAAATGTTCTCTGGAAATCGCATGGGGCGCTGAGTATACTGAGCCAATGACCCAGTCCCTCAGATGGTTACAAGACGAGATTGCAGATCGCATGCTGCAGAAATTAGACATCGTTAAGCTGGATGTGAAAGACATCTTGGTGGTGCCTGATTTTGCTGGCAAGCATTTGGATGTGCTCGCCAAGCGCTATCCAAAAGCACGCATTTTTAGCATTGCCGAAAATGGTGTTTCAGGATTTCAAATGTGGCGCGCTAAAGCGCTCAGTAATTGGCGATCTTTATTTGCCAGTAACAATAGCCCCTTGGCGCAATACACCTCGTCTGGAAGGTTCGATATTCCCAACAATTCCGTTGATTTAGTGTTTAGTGATCTTTTGTTACAGGATTTACCGGATCCGAAGCATTTCTTACAGGAGTGTTGGCGTGTGCTGCGCGAAGGTGGATTAATCACATTTA
>CANBSM010000076.1 GCA_947372155.1 Burkholderiaceae bacterium | reverse complement strand
GGGAGGCGGCCAATTTTGGCCTGCAAAAACTCTCTGACGTGGTTAGGTGATGAAAAGATGGGGTCTTGGGTCAATCCATCTTCTAAGCTTCTCTTAACTAGCTCATATGCCGCCTGAATTTGAGACCACTTAGAAAGCCCCATGCCATGAAGGCGGGTGAATTCCTCGGGGGTGCTGGCTAAAAGTCGAGGAAGGCTCCCAAAGTGATGCAGCAGATCATTGGCTAGGGCAACAGCACTTTTACCCTTAACCCCAACCCGCAAAAAGATGGCAAGCAACTCTGCATCAGAAAGAGCCGCTGCGCCACTTAAGCGCAGTTTTTCGCGGGGCCGCTCATTTTTTGGCCAGCTTGTAATGGGACAGTGCACAGCCAGCGCAGGCCTAGATACAATCACTTTATGACCAAGCTTACTGTTTTGCCTAATTCCTTTCTGACCCTCAACTATCGGCTCACTTTGCCTAGCGGGGAGGATTACATCAATACATTTATCGATCGTCCTGCGACGGTTTTGATGGGTTCTGGACAATTTGCTCCTTGTTTTGAAAAGGTCTTGCTGGGTTTAGGCGTTGGTGAGAAAAAAAGTGCGCTGCTTGCGCCCGAAGAAAGCTTTGGTGAGCGCAAAGAAGATTTAGTGCAATGGGTGTCCCTGAAGGCGCTTAAAGAAGGTCGCGATGACGATGTGGAATTTAATCCTGGCGATGTAATCGAGTTCAATGCGCCAGGCGGCGCTCAATATGCTGGTGTACTGCAATCGATTAATGATGAGGGTGCTTGGTTCGACTTTAATCACCCCATGGCAGGTAGGTCTGTAACATTCGAAGCAGAGATTGTGGCGATTCTGTAAAACATGAGCACTTCTAATAACGCAGAAATTTTGATGGCTCAGCCGCGTGGTTTTTGCGCGGGTGTAGATCGTGCAATCAACATCGTCAATGAGGCGCTCAATCGTTTTGGCGCCCCTATATATGTACGTCATGAGATCGTGCACAACGCCTATGTAGTCAATGAATTGCGTGATAAGGGCGCAGTATTTGTGGATGAATTGCATGAAGTTCCTAAAGGCGGCATTGTTGTATTCAGTGCGCACGGCGTTTCTCAGGAGGTTCGCAGGGATGCTGAAGTTCGTGGGTTGCAGGTGTATGACGCCACTTGCCCCTTGGTGACTAAGGTGCATCTTGAAGTTGTGAAAATGTGCAAAGATGGATTTACGGTATTGATGATTGGTCATGCAGGCCACCCTGAAGTTGAGGGCACTATGGGGCAAGTCAAGGAAGGTGTTTTCTTGATCGAGAAAATTGGCGATGTGAAGTCTTTGACATTCTCGCCTGATGAAAAGATTGCATTTGTTACCCAGACAACGCTCTCAGTAGATGAGACAAAAGAAATTGTTGAAGAGCTAACCAAAAAATTTCCCAATATTGTTCAACCTCGTAAACAAGATATTTGTTATGCCACTCAGAATCGTCAAGATGCTGTGAAATTTATGGCACCTCAGGTTGAGGTAGTTATTGTGGTGGGAAGTGCCACCAGTTCGAACTCTAATCGTTTGCGGGAGCTTTCTGAAAAGCTGGGCGTTCCTTCGTACATGGTCGATGCACCAGAACAACTCAAGCCAGAATGGTTTGCTGGAAAAAAACGCGTTGGCTTAACTGCAGGCGCATCGGCTCCAGAGAGCCTTGCGCAATCGATTGTTAGCCGGATTCAGGAATTTGGCCCAAGACAGGTTCGGGCCCTTGATGGGGTAGTAGAAGAAGTCACTTTTTCTCTACCCAAAAACTTAATTGGGTAGAACTTAGTCGACTTGCTTTAACAGCTCGCGCAGCATATTGCACATCTGACGAATTTCATCATCAGATACATTTAAAGCCGGCATAAAGCGCAACAGGTTTGGTCTTGGCGAGTTAATTAGCAAGCCTTCTGGGCTGCGGTCCCGTGCCAGATCAACCAGTTTTGGGCCAATATCTTTGCCGAGCATTAGCGCGCGCAACAACCCTTCGCCACGCTCACCCTCAAGATTAAATTCAGCGCAAAGCTTAAGTAATTCGGATTTGAGTAATTCGCCTTTGGCTTTAACGCTATCTAAAAATCCTGGGGCCAAAAGCTGCTCAATCACGCTAATGCCTACCGCAGTCATGAGTGGATTGCCGTTATAGGTGCCACCTTGATCGCCAGGGACAAAGCAGGCTACTGCATCTGTTGCTAATAGAGCTGCTAGAGGAACGCCTCCACCAATGCCCTTACCCAAAGTCATGATGTCTGGCTCGATACCGTAGTTTTGGTAAGCAAAGAGCTTGCCAGTACGACCGCAGCCAGCCTGAACTTCATCAGCAATTAAAAGAATATTATTTTCTTTAGTGAACTTGCGCAGCTCACGCATAAATTCTTGAGTCGTTGGAATCACTCCGCCTTCCCCTTGCACGGGCTCAAGCATGACTGCAACGGTTTTGTCAGTCACGAGTTTCTTAACAGACTCTAGATCATTTAAGTCTGCCTTAGGAAAGCCTGCTACTTGCGGGGCAAACATCGTATCCCAGTTTGGTTTGCCAGAAGCGCTCATTGTTGCCAATGTTCGGCCATGAAAACTGTGATCAAACGTAATAATTTCAAAGGCGCCTGATTTATTTAGCTGGCCCCATTTTCGCGCCAACTTAATTGCGCCTTCATTGGCTTCCGCACCACTATTGGCGAAAAAGACTTTGTCAAAACAGCTATTTTCAGTCAGTAGATTGGATAGGCCAATCATCGGTTCGTTATAAAACGCAGGGCTTGGATTAATTAACTTCTTGGCTTGCAGGTTAAGCGCCTCAATCATTCCTGGGTTGCAGTGTCCTAAGCAGTTCACAGCCCAGCCTTGCAAGAAATCTAAATAACGTTTGCCATTGTTATCGGTTAGCCATGAGCCTTTACCCTCCATCATCACCACCTCTGGGCGCGGTGTAATAAACATGACTGAGTGGGTATCAATAGTCTGGGCTGGCTTATTCATGCTGATGTAGGAAGAAAGGGTAACAAGGTGAAATGAAGTTTCTATTATCTAACTGAATGGGTTTTATGGCATAAGACTTATGCAGTAGCTAAATCAGCTGCGCTGGTAAAGGAGTCTGCAAAGAATTCTTCCTCAGGCAGATGACATTTGGATGAAAAGTCATTTCTGGCGGCATTGACCATGACGGGGGCGCCACAGGCGTACACCTGGGAATCTGTCATATCAGGATGATCTGCCATAACAGCTTGATGCACAAAGCCAGTTCGACCTTGCCAGGCATCTTCAGTGATGGCGTCCGAAATCACTGGGATGTACTTAAAGTCGGCAATTTCTTTTTCCCAGAGCTTGCACAAATCATCTAAATACAAGTCACTAGGGCGACGTCCACCCCAATAGAGGTGAATGGGTCTTTCGATCTTCTTTGCTTGCATTTGCTCAATGATCGATTTGATTGGCGCAAAGCCTGTACCAGCAGCAACAAAGATAATGGGTTTTTTGGAATCTTCTCTCAAGAAGAAGCTGCCTAATGGACCTTCAAATCGCAAAATATCTTTTTCTTTTAAGGCTGGAGTGACGGCACCAAACACAAAGTCTGTGAACAAGCCGCCCGGTAGGTGGCGAATATGCAATTCAAGCGGACCCTCTTGCTCAGGTGCATTGGCAATTGAGTAAGCGCGGCGTTGACCGTCTTTGAGGAGAAACTCTAAATACTGTCCAGCCAAGAATTGGAAGCGTTCAGCAGCAGGTAGTTGGAGCTTGAGAATGGCTACATCACCACTAGGTTTGGTAATCGTATTGACTCGGCAGGGCACCTTCCGGGTCGCAATGTCACCCGCCCCTTGAACTTCACGGGCTTCTATAAGGAGGTCTGATTGCGGGTGGGAGCAGCAAAATAAAATGCCACCCGCAGTTTCATCAGCTTTACTTAGGGCGCTTTCACTATGCTGGCCATGGGTCACTTGACCTTCTAAAACTTTACCTTTGCAGGAGCCGCAGGCACCATTTTTACAGCCATAGGGTAGGTTGATGCCTTGACGAAGAGCGGCCTCCAGAAGATTCTCATCTGGGTTGACGGTAAATTGTTTGCCGCTCGTTTTGAGCGTGACCTGATAAGACACTCTCATTCCTTTCAATAAATCGTTACGATGTCACTTATGCAATCTTTTGGTAAGCCTTCAATCCTGATTATTGGCTGCGGAGACATCGGTCTTCGGGTGGCTAAACAACTTTCGCGAAG
>CANBSM010000075.1 GCA_947372155.1 Burkholderiaceae bacterium | reverse complement strand
GCTGAGTTATATACAGCGCCATTTTCATCCCAGAAGCGAAGCTGGGTGCTAGGGCCCAGGTTTAGACCTACCGTTGGATAAAGCTCGAGATGATTATCAACTGGAGGCAAACTAGCGCTGGTGGGCGCCTTGCGATTGAAGCCCATCATGTATCTGGCTAGAGGCGAAATATCCGAAAGAATATTTTGACCATCACCTGCAGGTTTAAAGGAGGTGCTTACCTGAGGCCCTGCTAGCCATTGACCCGTGTTGCCGAGCGGGGCTAATATCCTGGCTCCCACATTTGCAAACCAATCAGCTTGACCTCCCCAAATTGTGAGCATTGCATTGTTGGGTGAATAGGTGCCGGTGGATTGTGCGGCAAGCGTTGGCCCATAGACGGCGGTATATGCAGTATCCAACCTCATCGTGCCATGCTAGCTACCAAGATTTAAGGGGTTGTAATAGCGTAATTTAAGCGTATCAGCATAATTTCCAGATCCCTGTGCAGCATGGTAGTCCCAGAACTCCAGTATGTGATCTTGAGATCTTTCTTGAGATGTATTATCAAGCCCTAAAATGGGTGTGGAAGAGGATTGCTCCGTGGCGCACACTATAGCGGCAGGAATGCATAGCAAGGAGAAGGTGAGTGCACGCAGAAATACCATATAGGCATTAATATTAAATTACAAAACACTATTTACTAAAGATTTGAAGAGGAAGTATGGAACATACTGTATTGGTTACTGGCGCTACCGCAGGATTTGGAGAGGCAACTGCCCGACGTTTTTTAGCTCATGGTCACAAAGTGGTTGCGGTTGGTAGGAGGGTGGATCGTTTAGAGGCCCTAAAGAGCTCCTTACCTGCTGAGCAGCAGAAAAAACTCCTCACCTTGGTTCTGGATATTTGTGACAGCTCTCATGTAGATACTTTAGCCAGTACTTTGCCAGCAGAGTTTTCTAAGGTGACTGTTTTAGTTAATAACGCCGGTCTTGCTTTGGGGCTTGAGCCAGCCTACCAAGCAAAGATTTCCGATTGGGATCAAATGATTGATACCAATATTAAAGGTTTAGTTCACATGACTAGAGCCTTTTTACCTGGAATGGTTGAGCGTAAATGCGGTCACGTTATCAATATAGGATCGGTAGCAGGCCTGTATCCCTACCCCGGCAGTAATGTGTATGGCTCTACCAAAGCATTTGTTAAACAATTTAGTTTAAATTTGCGCGCTGACCTATTGGGAACACCCTTACGCGTTACCTGTGTTGAACCAGGCTTAAGTTCGGGTACTGAGTATTCGAATGTTCGCTTTAAGGGCGATGATGAGAAGGCGGAAAAGGTCTATGAGGGTGTACATGCTTTAAGTGCGGATGATATTGCGGAAGCAATTTATTGGACCGCTACCTTACCTGCACACATGAACATCAATGCCCTAGAGGTGATGCCAGTTCAACAATCGTTTGCTGGCACAACTTTGCACCGAGGCGCTTTGTAATATTTAAGGCTTCCAGCGATAAAACTTGGGGTACACACGCATGACTACGGGACCATCAAAGTCCCACGATTTACAAGTGCCTAAGTACAGTGGCGGCTTATCGCCATTCGGATCAAAGAATGCCCCTGGAATAGATTGATAAGCAGCAGTAGCGAGGTTGAAGAGAAGCTCTCGCAAATGCGTGCAACCCTTAATCCCACCAAGGTGAGTATCAATCGTTTTACGCCAACCCTTACCTAGTCGCTCTCCAATCAATGAGTCCATCGGTGGAACAGCTGCTGTGCATTCTGCATGGGGTTGGCCATCCATCACTGCTTCTATTGCCTTGATGACAAACTCTTTGTCCAGTGTGACTCGTACCCACATGTCATGAAAGGCCTCGCCTGGTTGCCAAGTCTTTGCGCTCGTCTGAAAAGGATTTGTCTTGAAGTCCTTTAAATGGCCCTCGATATCCCACAAGCCATCTTCTCTTGTGTAGCCCTGAAAAGTAATTTCTCGGGTATGTAAAAGAGAGCGTGATGTTGGGGTGGAGAGCATGGTGATAGAGCTATTTAGTAGTGAGTATTCTAATGATAATGAATTGCGGCATAGGACTGACTCACTCAAGGTGGGCTTGCTCTGTAGTATCCTCTGCAGCATATGGCAAAACCTATTTCCCTAGAAAAAATTCTTTTTAGCCAAGGCTTTGGCACCCGTCGCTATTGCAGTGATTTAGTGTATGCCGAACTGGTAAAGGTGAATGGTGTGCTGGCTGAAGATCCAGAGGAGAGAATTGCTACTGAAAGCCTGATCCTCAATATAGAAGGCAAAGACTGGGAGTATCACGAGAAGGCTTACCTTGCTTTTAATAAGCCGGCAAATTACGAGTGCTCACATAAAACGACGCATCATCCTAGTGTTTATAGTTTGTTACCCAGCCCCTTTGTCGAGAGAGGGTTGCAATGCGTGGGCCGCCTAGACTACGACACTACCGGCTTACTCTTAATATCGGATGATGGTCAGTTTATTCATAAGATGACGACTCCGAAGAAAAACATTGGCAAGGTTTATGAAATCACTACACCTGAGCCCATTACGCAAAAACAAATCGATCATTTAATGAATGGTGTTGTGCTAGATGACGATCCTAAACCTTGCTTTGCCTCGGCATGTAAGCTAATTTCTGATCATGTGTTGGCGATGACGATTGTTGAAGGGCGCTATCACCAGGTAAAACGCATGATGGCGGCAGTTGGTAATCATGTGGCTAAATTACACCGCACCGAAATTGGCGTATACCGTATGCCTGCAGATTTGAATGAAGGCGAATGGCGCTGGCTTTATCCAGAAGATTTAAAGCAACTTTCCCAAAGTGTTTCTTCTTAAAGGTGATCAATTTTGATGGTCGATAGCTTCGATTTGGAAAAAGAAGTTCCCTTATGGTCCTTGGACGCCAGTGGAAAAAGGATTGCGAGGGAGTTTGCCTTTGCAGACTTCAAACAGGCTTTTGAATTTATGACTCTTTGCGCTCAATATGCGGAAGAAATTGACCATCACCCGGATTGGTCAAACTCTTGGAATAAGGTCGCTGTGGAATTGAGTACACATTCAGCTGGTGCTTTAACTAAACTAGATATTCAGTTGGCAAAGGCAATGGATGCCTTTGCCTTCCAGGTGAAACAAGACTAATTAGTGCTCGTCGCCTTCATGTTCTTCTTCATTCATGCTCATGAGGATGGTGGCTAGCAAGCCATAAACCACCTCGGTGGAGATCATGCCATCTTCATCTAGCTCATCAATTAAGTCATTTAGACGATCCTCGGTTGGCTCGTTGAGCAAGGTCATTGCGCACTCGCACCCATAGTCAAAATCTTCATCATTCTGGGTTTGGTTTTCTTCAGTCATATTTATCCTTAATTGAGCTTTCAGGATAGCAAATTACAGCCTAATTCGATAGGGTTTTGCCCTAGACCGAGACATTTATGTGCGAGCGCAAAAAGTCCAGAATGATTTATAGTCTTTTGAAAAGAAAAACCATAGGAGACAACATGCAATTAGATATTAATGGTCAGATTCAGAATATTGATGTGGAGCCCAATATGCCCTTGTTATGGGCTATTCGAGAAGTGGTCGGGCTCACTGGTACGAAGTACGGCTGTGGTGTCGCTCAATGTGGGGTGTGCACTGTCTACCTCAATGGTGAGCCAGTCCGCTCTTGTTCAATTCCAGTGTCTGCTATTGGTAGCGCCAAAATCACTACTATTGAAGCGCTCTCAAAAAATAGTACGCATCCAGTACAACAAGCTTGGATTGCGCTTGATGTTCCTCAGTGTGGTTATTGCCAATCTGGTCAGATCATGGCCGCTGCAGCACTGTTAAAGCGAAACCCAAAGCCTTCTGATGCTGACATCGATAATGCAATGGGTAATCTTTGTCGTTGCGGAACTTATCAAAAGATTCGTGATGGGATTCATGTTGCTTCCGGTCAAAAGAAATTGGCAGATGTCTTGGCGCAATACAACGCCACTCCTGCAACCCGTGGTTAAGGAGAAAAATATGACTATCAAAAATAAAGCCTCCCATTTAGATAATTCTTCCCGCCGTGATTTCATCATCAAAGGCGCGATGCTGGGAGGTGGACTCATGTTGGGTATTGGTGCCCTACCTGATGCTTTTGCACAGACCGGCGCTAAATATGATCCTAATACACCTACGCAAGTGGGTGATGCAGAAGTCAATGCCTGGGTCAGCATTAAACCTGATGACACTGTTTATATTCGTATCGCCCGCTCGGAGATGGGGCAAGGTACCCGCACGGGCTTAGCTCAGTTGGT
>CANBSM010000074.1 GCA_947372155.1 Burkholderiaceae bacterium | reverse complement strand
GTCGCAGAGGTGTTTACTGTGTCTGCGAGAATGCTCCCCAATGGCTATTGCAGGCCTTCGCATCAAGCAGTGTTTCCCATGCGCTATTAGCGGGCGAATTCACCTCTACTGCTATATCTAAGGCAGGGATGCTTCATTAGGGGCTCTTAGCCTCACCTCTGTATTGAACGCTTGTAGTGCAATACTAGAGTGACCTGCCGGCATTTACAGTGATCAAGATCTAGAGATTCTTTTGGCTTGACGGTATGATGCTTAGACAGGTTTAAACGAGTTAATTCATACTGAGCGCATTAAAATCCTTTTTGGGATTGCCCCTTATTTCAAAAATATCATTACAGTCATTACTGTGCATGAAACAGCTCAGCCCCAAACCATTTGATCTCTGAATATTATTTAAATGAGGCTAATAAATGTTTAAAGAAAAAATTATTATTTTTATACGACGGCTGTCGGAGTCCTTTCCAGCTTGTTTATTCGTAATGGTGAAAGGGGATTTGAGTGTGCTTACTCTGGGTCACTGGGAGGTGGCTTTAAGGACGGGCTTGCTGACAGCAACTGTTATGGTTGGCCTATCATTTTTTGAAACCAGAAAATGGTTACACAATCGTTACACAACCGGCGCTTTAACTGGTTTGGCAACGGTAGCTTCAGACTACATTACTCATTCCGCATCCTTTACTGGGGAGGCGCTGTTAACAGGGGCAGCAGCAGCAGTTTTATGTGTGCTTTATTCTTTTATTGTGAAGGATTAATTTTTAATCCCCAGCAATCTAAATTTAGGTCATGAAACGATGAAAGCCACCCTAGGGGTGGTTTTTGTATATCAAGCGTGTCGTTCTAGATTGGTTAAACTGATATGACATTTTCGAACTCACTACAAAGAGATGAAGCTATGAAGGACTTGTTAACTCTAGTTTCAGCAGCCATATTACTTGGCTCGTCACCAGTTTATGCTGACCCCTTTATTTATCAGTGCCAGGTGATGAGTGATGCTTTTATTAAGGCTAATGGATCTCTGGACGTATTGCAAGATAGCCCAAGAATCGGGCAAAAATTTACTGTGATGAAGAAGACTGGCGATGTGATTGGGGATGTCATGGATCCCCTAAAAAATCCTAAAGTGCTTTCGGCAGGTGGTGAGAAAAATTCCTATAAAGTACTTTGGGTCCAGAAGGCCGCCGGTAAAAGTGGGGTCTTTGTGGATTATTTGAGTATTGATGAATTTACAAAAGGAAGCATGAAGCCTTTTGGATTCTTTTCAGGCAGCATGCTACTGACCGGGGTTTGCGAATAGCTTTGCTGAAGTAAAGCTCTCCTTTAGGGCGAGGCTCAGGAGCACTTCAGTTTGACCTAGTTTATCTTGGGTGCGCCTGGCTGTTTCAAGGGGTGGGCGCTTGAAAAACTCTGCATTTTCATGCAGTTTTCAAAGATGCCGTTGAGGGTAGGGGCGGCACTCATATCTACATTAAATAGTTTTGCACCAACCACATGTGACGCTAATGCAATATCAGCAATCGTTACATCATCACCAAAGGAATAGGTCTTTGACTTACCCAATTTGATTAAAGTGTTTTCAATTGCCTCGTTGCCTTTGGTGAACCAATGTTGTGCCCACTTTGCTTGCTCTGCCTCATCAAGACCCCATTCTTTATTCAGAAAATTTCTGACTCTAGGAACAATCAGTGGGTGGGTATCAGCAATGGTGATTAAAGCTAAGGCTTTTACTTCCGCTTTATCCAATGGCGCGCTGGGAATGAGTTTAGGACTGGGCCAAATATCTTCTAGGTATTCCAGAATCGCTAAGGATTGCACAATTTCATGGCCATCGTGCTTGAGTAGCGGCACCACGTGTTGTGGATTGAGTGCGCTATACGCTTCGCCAAATTGTTCACCACCAGCTAAATTGATGGATACCTCCTCAAAAGGAACTCCCTTAAGGTTAAGAGCAACCCTCACGCGATAAGCCGCTAGAGAGCGCCAGAATCCATACAGGGTCACACTCATGATCAGGCGTTGATAAAGTCGCGAATTGCATTCATAAAGACGGCTGGAGCTTGCAACTGAGGAACGTGGGCCAAGCCGGGCAAGATGTTCAAAGTCGCATTTGGCAGATCAGCATGAAGTTCCACAGACATTGCTGAAGGAGTTGCCTCATCAAGTTCTCCAACCAGTACCAACACTGGCTGGGTGACTTTGGCTAGTTGATCACGAATATCCAAGCCAGCCAAAGCGGCGCAGGCACCATGGAAAGTGTCAGTATCAAGACTCAAGAAGCGTTTCTTTCTTTCGGCAACGAGGGTTGGGTTTTGCTCTTGGAACTCAGGAGCAAACAAGCGGCGCATAGCTACATCTGCAATGGCCTCTAACCCCTTCTCTTTAGCAGCATTAGACATTCCTCGGAAAGCAGCGCGGCCAGGTTCGGAGAACATGGCGCCACAATCAGCCAGCACCAAGCGTGAGGCAAGTTGTGGGTGACGAATGCTAGTGATCAAAGCGATAAAGCCGCCGTAACCATTGCCTAAGAAGATGGGCTTTTCAGAAAGGCGTAGGGATTCGATAGCTTTAGCAATGTGATCAGCAATCGTATTGAGATCGCCGCCTACAAAATCAGAGCCTTCAAACCCAGGCAGGTTAAGTGAGATTACTTCATGGGTTTTAACCAAGTCTGCTGCCAATGGTGCGAATGAACTACTGTCAGCCAATAGAGAGTGAAACAACACAATGGGCTTACCAGAGCCTGAGATATCCAAACTCAATTTTTTGTTATCGATGGTTACAGTTTTATTTGCCATGTGAATATATTTCCTTGATCTCTAATGGAAGACAGTTGATTAGTTAAGACGTGGTTGGCTGGCGGTATCTTTGTACCAGTCAAACGGTGCATCATCTAAGCGAATCATGACGCTCTTAGTCTCAAAGTGTTGATCAAACGATTCTGTACCGCACTCGCGACCAATGCCGGAGTCTTTAATGCCGCCCCATGGTGATGCTGGGTCTAAACGGTGATGGTCATTAACCCAAACAATGCCGCATTTCAATTTGGCAGCAACGCGGTGGGCTCTAGTCACGTCGTTTGTACGAATAGCGCCTGCTAAACCAAATGGAGAATCATTTGCCAGCTCAAGACCCTCTTCTTCGGTAGTGAATTTAGTTACAGATACGAATGGCCCGAATACTTCCTCTTGGAAAATGCGCATATCACGTGTAACGTCAGCAAAAACGGTTGGCTCAACAAAGAAACCATCTTTCATGGATGCATCAGTAGGAACCTTGCCGCCAGCTACAAGGCGTGCTTTATCTTCATTGAGGCCAATGTCGATATATTTAAGAACGCGTTGTTGTTGGCGGGCAGATACGACCGGTCCTAGCTGTACTTTTGGATCAATCGGATTACCAATTCTGATGGACTTTGCTTTAGCTGCGAGCTTTTCTACAAACTCATCATAAATTTTGGCCTGAACAATTTGACGGCTACCGCAAATACAGGTTTGGCCTGCACCAATAAAGGCGCCAAATGCGGCGTAGTTCACTGCTTGATCTACGTCGAAATCATCAAACACGAGAACAGGAGTTTTGCCACCAAGCTCTAATGTCTGGTGTGCAAAGTTGCTGCCAGCTAATGCGCCAGTAATGCGACCAGCTTCTGTTCCGCCAGTCAGTACCCACTTGGCCAAACCAGGATGCTCAGCTAGCGCCTTACCAGTGGATGGTCCAAGACCCGTAATTACGTTAAATACTCCCGGAGGTAAACCAGCCTCAACAAACAACTCAGCCAGACGTAATGTAGTTAATGGGGTGTATTCAGAAGGCTTAACGACTGTGGTACAGCCTGATGCCAGGGTAGGGGCCAAGCTCTTCACCATAATCATCAACGGGTGATTAAATGGTGTGGAGTTGCCAACGACGCCAATTGGTGTGCGCAGGGTGTAGTTCAGATAGTTGCCATCAACAGGAATAACAGAGTCACGGCGGGCAATTGCAAGACCTGCGTTGTAGCGGAAGAAGTCTGGCAAGCGAGAAACTTGAGCGCGGGTCTCATTTAAAGAGCGGCCGTTATTGGCTGTTTCTAGTGTGTAAATTTCTTCTAAGTTTGCTTCAAAAACATCGGCAAGCTTATTAATCAATTTTGCTCTAGTACGATTGGACATGGCACTCCACTCAGAGCTAGCAAAGGCTTTTGCTGAACTCTTCACGGCCTTATCAACATCCCCGTCGGTAGCGTGAGCGATTTGCGCAAGCATCTCACCAGTTGCTGGATTTAATACATCTAGCAATTCAGGCTGTGATGCAGGTACTTCTTTGCCATCAATGAATAATCCACGAATGGGTACTTGCTTATTAGATGTTGACATGGTGGTCCTTTTAGAAAATAAATTGAATTAGTTAACAATCATTCCGCGTGAAACTGCATTACTGACGCGCTTACCGGCAGCAAGCACGTGCTGCTCAGCTAAACGCTGGGCAGCCTTAATAGATCTGGCTTG
>CANBSM010000073.1 GCA_947372155.1 Burkholderiaceae bacterium | reverse complement strand
GTTGAGAAGTGTGGTCTTTACTCCTTCTTCATCATGTTCACGATCGGTATTACTAAAGGCCGCTGGAATACGCTTGTAACAGAACTGCAGCAGTTCAAAGATCACTTTGATAAAAATGCACCTTTGTGGAAAGTATTACCTGAGTTTGTCGCCAAACATCCACGCTACGAGCGCGTTGGCTTAAAAGATATTTGCCAGCAAATTCATGAGTTCTATAAGAGCCGCAATGTAGCGCGCATGACTACTGAGATGTACACATCCGATATGGTTCCGGCCATGATGCCTTCAGAGGCATGGGCGAAGATGGCACATAAAGAAGTAGATCGTGTGCCGCTGGATCAATTAGAGGGGCGCGTAACAGCCATGTTGGTTACTCCGTATCCTCCAGGCATTCCGCTTCTGATTCCGGGTGAACGCTTTAACAAACGGATCATTGACTATCTCTACTTTGCTAGAGACTTCAATGAGAAGTTCCCTGGATTTGAGACGGATATCCATGGGCTCGTAAAAGCCAGCATCGATGGTAAGAGTGAGTATTACGTCGATTGCGTGAGACAAGAGCGTGACATAACGCTCTGATCTATATCGGTTTTTCATCCCAAAGCCCCGCTTTTGCGGGGCTTTTTGCTTGCATCATTAATAGGCATTCTATATACTTGTACGATATATAGAACAAGTCTAAGGCGACCATGAGAGTCATTAATTTTTCCGATGCAAGAAATCAATTTAAACAAGTCATTGATCAGGTAGTGGCTGATTGTGATGTTGCTGTGATCTCGCGTAGAGATGCGGAGGATGCAGTAGTCATGTCTTTAAATACCTATAACAGCATGATGGAAACATTCCATTTATTAAAATCTCCGGCTAACGTAAAGCATTTGGAGAAATCATTGGCGCAATATCGCAAAGGACAGACCAAAGTAAAGGCTTTGGTGGATGCTAAGTAGGCTAGTGTGGACAAATGCGGCGTGGTCTGACTATATTTACTGGCAGGGGCAGGATAAGAAAACCTTAAAGCGTATTAACTCTTTAATCAAAGATTCCTTGAGAAATCCCAAAGAGGGAATCGGAAAGCCTGAAGAGCTTAGAGAGAGTCTGTCAGGATTTTGGTCCAGAAGAATCGATGATGTTCATCGCCTGGTCTATGCCATTGAAAAAGATCAGCTTGTCATTATTGCCTGCCGTTACCACTATGAGTAATACATGACTCTTCAATCAATGTGGCCCATGGGGGCCACATTGATTGAAGCTAGAGCAGTTCCTATTTCAGCAATACCGATGGTGATGCTGGGATACTTCCCGGAATCTTCTGCAAGGACATAAATTGCGCGAGCAGCTTAATTGCGAGAGGTGAGTAACCATTGTCCTGGCTTGGGATGCTATAAATGCTGTCATCCAAGGCTTCAATAGCTGCGAAGGGTTTCGGAGTTGGCTTATTCTTATCGACTATGAATAAAGCAAATTCGTTTTTAGAGCCTTTATTGTCCCGAAATGTAGTCGCAGTTGGCGGGAGGGTAACAAGATAGGGTGGCGTATTTAATTGTGCTCTAACCACCTCGCCTAAATATTCAAAAATATTGTTTGTGGAACGAATACGAATAGCGATCTTCGGTTGCAGTTTCTTGGCTGCGCTTGGCTGCTTAGTTTGCTCGGCAAGAGTTTCCTCGCAGAATATTTCTGGGCCATATTCCTGTCGTATAAAGTTTTCATACTTATTGGTTTTAATGCAAAGCTTGTATTGCATTGAAACTTGAATGGGCTGAAATAGCAGTTCTGATGAGCCATTCACTTTTTGTAAAGTTATCCCAGCTTCTTTCATTACCTGGAAAGCGTTGTCACCAAACCTAGACTTAATATTGTTGGCGCTCACTGGTGGACCTATTTTTTGAGATGTATCTACTAGATAGGCACCCAATCCATAGTTAATTAATTTATATAGATGTTTTTGAAACTCAGGATGCTCTGGTCTCAACGGATTATTGATGAGCGTGTGAGTATCGCCATTTGGCTTGGTTATCACGATCTCATCTACTACTAAGCTTAGTAGCACTTCTTTGGGAATGTGATTGTGTTCAAAATATCTCACGTTTTCAATTGGCAGTTCACTTAAGTAGCCTTTCCAGAAAACGGCATTATCTAGAGAGGATTGTGTGAAGTTGAAATTATTACCAACAGTTAGTGATACACCTGGCGTGAGCGTTGCCAAACCTCCACTGATGGGTAGGTAGCTAGCGTTTGCCGGAAAAGCCCCGCCAGCAAATAAGGCGCCAAGGGAGGGTGTTGTAGTGATTGAGCCTGAACCATTAATGGTGGGCATATCTAAGAAGCTAACAGGACGATTTTCAGATGAGCGCAAAATATTCTGAAAAATCATATTGATTTGATATTGCTCCAGTGTGTTGGCATACTTTGAGGACATCGCGCTGAAGTCAGGGGCTGTTGCTGATCCGCAACCACTTAGCGCGATAGGAAATATCCACAATGGAAGTGTCTTGCGAATTAAGGAAGAAAAGTTCATTTTGTTAACCATTTTGAATTCTCACTAGCGTAATGGATTTTTAAGGCAAAGACCCACTCTTGGCACGAATTTGGGGAAAACCCCTCCTTTAATTGAGGGGTGTATTACTTGATTGGCTTATCCAGTTGAAATGTCACAGGAGCATCCTCATCGGTCTTCGTTGAAGGCGCTTCTGGCTTACCCTCTTCGCCCCCTGTGAAATTAAAGTCTTTACTCTCGATCACAGCAGCAGGCTTATCTAAGAGTGTTGTTACCAGTGCGGGGAAGGCCATCACCAGCACGACCATCACCAACTGTAGGCCTACCCAGGGGAGGGCGCCCCAGTAGATATCACTACTTTTCACCTCTTTAGGTGCTACGCCTCTCAGATAGAAGAGGGCAAAGCCAAAAGGGGGATGCATAAATGAAGTTTGCATATTCACACAGAGCATGACCCCAAACCACACTAAGGCTGCACTAGCTGCAGCCTGAGGATTGCCATTCATGGAATCGAGCAATACCGGCGAAAGTAATTTCACTGCTACTGGTGCCAACATCGGCACAACGATGAAGGCGATTTCAAAGAAGTCTAAGAAGAAAGCCAAGAAGAAAACAAATAAATTCACAACGATTAAGAATCCAATCCAACCGCCAGGAAGGTTAGAGAAGAGTTCCTCAACCCAGAAGCCACCATCCACCCCCTGAAAGACGACAGAGAAGCAAGTTGATCCAATGAGGATGAACACCACCATGGCAGTAATGCGCATCGTGTTTTGATAAGCCTCTTGTATTAGGTCTTTGAGGTTCGGAATACTTGCTCTGCGAAGCCACGCTAAGAGAAGGGCTCCCATTGCGCCCATAGCACCTGATTCTGTGGGTGTGGCAATACCAGTCATGATGGTGCCCAGAACCAAGAAGATCAATACAGCAGATGGGATGATTCCCAGGAGACATTTTCTCCAAAGTGCCCAGCCTTTGAGCGTGAGATCACTTTCTGGTACGGGTGGTAGGTAGTCTGGGCGAACACGACTCAGGAAGAAGGTATACAGGGCAAAGAGGGCGATCTGCAAAAGCGATGGACCCCATGCGCCGAGATACATGCTGCCCACATCTGCACTGCCGCTTTGTGTTTTGAGTTGGTCTGCCAACACAATCAATACCAGCGATGGGGGTACTAACTGCGTAATAGTCCCAGAAGCTGCTAAAACGCCCGTAGCATAGCGCATGTTGTAGCCATAACGCATCATCACCGGTAAAGAAATCATCGCCATAGCGATCACCTGAGCAGCTACAGTGCCAGTGATAGCGCCCAAGATAAATCCAACGATGATGACGGAGTAACCAAGGCCGCCACGGACGCGCCCAAACAGTTGGCCCATTGAGTCGAGCATTTCTTCTGCAAGACCACAACGCTCTAAGATGGCGCCCATAAAGGTAAAGAAGGGAATGGCTAGCAGTAGATCATTGGCTAGCACGCTGCCAAAGATGCGCTGCGGAATAGCTTGCAAAAATGGGATGCCAAAGAAACCCTCGCTAATAGCGATAGCTGAGAAAAATAATCCCGCTGCCATTAAAGAGAATGCAACCGGAAAGCCGATCAACATAAAGCCGATCAGTCCGCCAAACATTAACGGAGGCATCCACTCTAATGGAATCATTGCATCGGCTTTTCGTAGTGAAGGTCTTCAGCGGGGAGGGTTGTTTTGCCCTGTAAAGCGCCGATACGCTTAATGATTTCTGAGAGTCCTTGGAGGCTCAGCATAAAAAATCCAAAAGGCACTACAAACTTAATGGGGTAACGCGCTAAGCCACCAGAGTTTGAAGAATGCTCCATCACCAACCATGATGGGTAAAAGAGCGTTTTCCAAGAGAGCCAGGCAAACAAGATACAAGCTGGCATTAAAAAGAACACCAAGCCAAAAAGATCAACCCACAAGCGCCCGCGATCAGAAAGCTGTGAGTAAATTAAATCTACGCGAACATGTTCATTGCGTTTGAGGGTGTAGGAAGCGCCAAGCATAACGGCTGCGGCAAAGAGATACCATTGCAGTTCTAGTGGCCAGTTGTTACTGACATCCAATCCGTAGCGGAG
>CANBSM010000072.1 GCA_947372155.1 Burkholderiaceae bacterium | reverse complement strand
GCCTAGAAGAATCTAGGCCTTTTGCTTTATTGCTATGGGTTTTATTTAGGCTTTTAAGTTCTTGCCCAACATTTCCCAAGTGGCAACTACGCTATCTGGGTTCAATGAGATTGAGGTAATGCCTTTCTCAACTAACCAACGAGCAAAGTCTGGGTGATCTGAAGGGCCTTGACCGCAAATACCAACGTACTTGTTTTGCTTGCGGCAAGCATCAATTGAACGGGCAATCATGAACTCTACCGCTGGATCACGTTCATCAAAGTCGATGGCCAACAATTCCATACCAGAGTCACGATCTAGACCCAAGGTTAATTGGGTCATATCGTTTGAGCCGATAGAGAAACCATCAAAGTACTCAAGGAACTGATCAGCTAAGATCGCATTGGATGGGATTTCGCACATCATGATCAGACGCAAGCCATTCACACCGCGCTTGAGGCCAAACTTCTCCATCATATCGATCACGCGCTTTGCCTGATTGATGGTACGTACAAACGGAACCATGATTTCAACGTTATCTAAACCCATGTCTTCACGAACACGCTTCATAGCAGCGCACTCGAGAGCAAACGCCTCACCGAAATCTTCAGATACATAACGTGATGCACCGCGGAAGCCTAACATTGGATTTTCTTCATCCGGCTCGTAGCGTGATCCACCGATCAACTTCTTATATTCATTGGATTTGAAGTCTGACAAACGAACGATCACTGGCTTTGGATAGAAAGCTGCTGCAATCGTTGCAACACCTTCAACCAGCTTATCTTCATAAAACTGACGTGGGCTAGCGTAGCCACGAGCAACGCTCTCCACTGCACGCTTGAGGTCAGGGTCAATATTTGGATATTCCAATACAGCACGTGGATGCACGCCAATGTAGTTGTTGATAATGAACTCAAGGCGAGCCAAGCCAACACCAGCATTCGGAATCTGACAGAAATCAAATGCCAACTGAGGATTACCGATATTCATGGTGATCTTCACTGGAATCTCTGGCAATACGCCACGAGATACTTCAGTGACTTCAGTTTCGATCAAGCCATCATAAATATGGCCTTCGTCACCTTCAGCACAAGAAACCGTCACCATCATGCCGTCTTGTAAATGCTCAGTCGCATCGCCACAACCAACGACTGCAGGCACACCTAATTCACGGGCAATAATGGCTGCGTGGCAAGTACGTCCACCACGATTGGTCACAATCGCAGAAGCGCGCTTCATCACTGGCTCCCAGTTCGGGTCAGTCATATCGGCAACCAAAACATCGCCTGGCTGAACGCGATCCATCTCGCTGGGGTCACGAATGATACGTACCGGACCAGCACCAATCTTTTGACCAATAGCACGGCCTTTTGCCAATACCTTGGAGCTACCTTTTAACTTGTAGCGCATTTCCACTTGACCAGCTGCTTGGCTCTTCACGGTCTCAGGACGCGCCTGGAGAATATAGATGCGGCCATCTTGACCATCTTTACCCCACTCGATGTCCATTGGACGACCATAGTGCTTCTCAATAATGACTGCATATTTAGCCAACTCAGTGATGTCTGCATCTTCCAAAGAAAAACGATTGCGTTTTTCTGGGGATACATCCACTGTTTGTACTTTTTCTGCAGAGCCTTTAGGGGCAAATTGCATTTGAATTAACTTTGAACCTAAAGAGCGGCGAATAATTGCCTTCTTATCCTGGGCTAAAGTGGTTTTGAAAACATAAAACTCATCTGGGTTCACCGCACCCTGTACAACAGTCTCACCTAAGCCATAGCTTGAGGTAATGAACACTACATCCTCAAATCCAGACTCAGTATCCAGAGTAAACATCACGCCAGCGGCACCTAAGTCAGAACGAACCATGCGCTGAATACCAGCAGATAAAGCTACTTCAGCATGGGCAAAGCCCTTGTGAACACGGTAAGAAATAGCACGGTCGTTATAAAGGGATGCAAACACTTCACGAATCTTCTTAAGAACATCATCAATACCTTCGACGTTCAAGAATGTTTCTTGTTGACCTGCAAAAGACGCATCTGGCAAGTCTTCAGCAGTAGCTGATGAACGCACAGCAAATGAGCCTTTGCCAGAATCGTCCAACACTGCAAATGCTTTACGAATTTCTTCGTCCAACTTTGGCTGAAATGGGGCTGTCTCAATCCAGCCACGAATTTCTGCGCCGGCTTGCGCTAATGCACGTACATCATCAATATTCAAACCCTCTAAACGCTGTTGAATGCGCTCAGTCAGATTGTTATGCTTTAGGAAGTCACGGAATGCTAACGAAGTTGTTGCAAAACCTGTGGGAACACGAACCCCAGTAGAAGCTAACTGAGAAATCATCTCCCCTAATGATGCATTCTTACCGCCAACTGATTCGACATCAGTCATGCGGAGCTGCTCAAAAGGTAAAACATAGGCATCGGCCATACTGCTATTTTGTTGCTGTTGGTTGGACATAAAATACTCTCAAAAGATAAGGAAACTGGTGTAGCGGCCACCCCAAAGGGGGCATGCTTTAATATGATTCTATTGTAGTGCTGACCCTGACTTTTAAGCCAAATCCATGTCTAACGAAACCCGCATTGTTTTTATTGTCTCTGACGGTACCGGCATTACCGCCGAAAACTTCAGCCAGTCGATTTTGGCCCAATTTGAGGCCACTTTTAAGCATATTCGGGTACCTTTTGTGGATAGCGTAGACAAGGCCCATGACGCCGTCAGCAGCATCAACCAGGCAGCCAGTAAATACGGGGCTCAGCCGATTGTTTTCACCACTTTGGTGAACTCTGAGCTCAATGCCATTGTTGGCAAGGCAAATGGCCTGATCCTAGACATGTTCCAGACTTTTGTGGCCCCATTAGAAGCAGCTTTGGGCATGAAATCCACCCATGCTATGAACCGCCTCCACCACAATGCCGATACAGAGGCCTACAAGAACCGTATTGAAGCCATTAACTACTCCTTGGCCCACGATGACGGCCAATCTAATCAAAACCTGGCTGAAGCAGATGTCATTTTGATTGGCATCTCCCGGGTTGGTAAAACGCCAACCAGTCTTTACCTGGCAATGCAATATGGACTCAAGGCCGCAAACTACCCCCTGATTCCGGAAGACTTTGAGCGGGGACAACTACCTAAAGATTTAGTGCCTTATCGCCAGAAGATTTTTGGGCTCATGATTGATGCGGAGCGCCTATCTGAGATTCGGAATGAACGCAGACCAGGCAGCAATTACGCCAAGTTAGAAAACTGTCGCTATGAAATCAATGAAGCAACGGCGATGATGAAGAAACAAACTATTCCTTGGGTACTAACAACCAGCAAATCCATTGAAGAAATCGCTACCACCGTACTGCAGGCGATTAAGTCTGATAAAACGATCTTGGGTTGAGCGGCTTAACAACCCCCTTCAAGACCATTTCATACAAAATCTATAGTGTGAAAAAAATCATAGCCATTAATTAATCTTCATGCTAGCCTGCGCATAGCAAAACGTAAAAGCAGTAACCGCCCATCTAAGGAAATGGTCCGCCCATGAAGGTATTGATTACTTTTGAAGCTATTTTTATATCCGCTGCCCTAATAGGATGCGGCGGGGGTGGCGGAGGATCTGCAAGCACTAGCACCTCAACGACCACCTCTACAACTACACCAGCCGCTACCCCGGTCGCATCAAGCGCCACCCAACTATCGGTTGCTCAAGCTCTATTTGCAGAAAAATCCCTGTCGGCAAGTGGACAACTAGCCTGCGCGACCTGCCATACCGATGAGACAGCGCATTCGACGGCGGCAGGTGTTGCCCTTCCAGTAGGGGGAGCACTAATGAATCAACAGGTCTCTCGAAGCAGCCCAAGCCTGATGTACAAATCTACAACTCCAATATTTAGTTTTGATAACAATGGTCAAGCCGTTGGTGGATTTAATTGGGATGGACGAGCCAATACAATGGCAGACCAATCAGCAGGCCCCCTTTTAGCAAGCACTGAAATGGCTAACTCCAGCATCAATGTGTTGGTAACTAGAGTGCGTGCATTAAGTTATTACAAAGATTTTGCAAGCGTATTTAATGTTCCCACAAATGCCACTGACCAACAGGTATATGACATTCTAAGAGGTGCGTTTGAGACTTACCAGCGTCAGGACACAGACTATTTACTTTTTAATAGCAAGTTTGATAAGTTCCTGGATGGCATCGCCACTTTAAGCGCCTCCGAAGAGAGGGGCCGACAATTATTTAATGCGCCAACAAAAGGTAATTGCGCTAGCTGCCATAGCAGTCAAGTCGGACCTGGACAACAGCGTCCGCTTTTCACCAATTTTCGCTACGCCGCACTGGGCATCCCCAGAAATACTGCAATCATTGCCAATCAGGATGCTGCGTTTTTTGATATGGGTTTATGCGGTCCTGTTAGAACTGATTTATCTGCGCGCACTGATCTTTGCGGCCAATTTAAAATCCCCACCTTACGCAATATCGCAATTACTGCGCCCTATTTTCATAACTCAGGCATAGACACTCTCACAAATGCCGTTAAATTTTATGCAACCCGAGATAGCAACCCAGCTCTTTGGTATCCAAGCGTTAATGGAAGTGTTGTCAAATTTAATGATCTTCCTGCAAACCTCAGGACTAATGT
>CANBSM010000071.1 GCA_947372155.1 Burkholderiaceae bacterium | reverse complement strand
AGCGCTTGAGCATCGCCGGTGGCTAAATTCAGAATGTAGAGGCGATAGGCGCCACCAATATTAGCGATATAAGCCAAGTACTTTCCATCGGGCGAGATACGAGGTGAAGTTACAAAACCTTGTTTGAAGGTAATGCGCTTGACTCCTTCAGCTTGTTCGCCCTCAGCGCTCATGCGATAAATTTGTGGATTGCCGCCACGATCACTGGTGAAGTAGATGTAGCGACCATCAGCAGAATATTGGGGCTCAGTATCAATGGTGTTGCCACGAGTTAGGCGATGCAATCCAGTGCCATCTGCGTTGATACCGTAGATCTGGGTGTTGCCATCCTTAGATAGTGAGATCGCCAATTTTTTACCATCAGGCGACCAAGCTGGTGCACTGTTGTTACCCTTTTGATTCGAGAGCGAAATTCGACGACCAGTAGCAAGCTCGTGAACATAAATCACTGGCTTACGATCCTCAAAAGAAACGTAGGCTACTTTCTTGCCATCAGGAGACCATGACGGAGAAATAATCGGCTCTCCACTGTTCATGGCATTGCGAATGTTCTGGCCATCTGCGTCAGAGATCACGAGGCGATAGCGCTTGCCGTCCTTGATGACGTAGGAGAGGCGAGTAGAAAATACGCCGCGCTCACCCAGTAATTTAAAGATAATGTCATCCGCAATCTTGTGGGCTACTGCACGTAAATTCTCTGCGCTGGAGTTAAGATTTAAGCCACCAAGACTCTGGGATTTGCGAACATCAAACAGCTTGTAGTGAATGTCAAATTGATTATTACCGGTTTGCACAACTGAGCCCACTACTAAGGCGTCCGCGCCACGTGCTGACCAAGACTTGTAGTTTGGCGTGCCCTCATCGCTTTCAACCGCATTACCATTCTCGGTATTTTTGAAGTAACCGCTCCGAGCTAAATCTTGACGAATGATTTCAGTAATGCTGGTCGGTAACTTGTTTTCATCTTTGAAACGCATGACTGCGATTGGGTAGAGTGATTGACCTACTCCAGTGATTTCAATATTCATCTGCGCTAGCGCAGGTGTTGCCGTACTTATTAGCAGCGTCATGCACAGAGTAATAACAATTAAGCTAAAAGAATTCAGTTTTGAAGCCAATTTCTGTATCTGTCTTTTTGCTATTTGCAACATGCATTAATCCTTGGGTTTGAAAGTCAGTTTTACTTCGCGTTGGGGAATTTTGCCATTGTCGTCTTTTGGCAGGCTCTCTGCACGTGAAAGAGCCAGTAACACCGCACGATCCCAGCCGGCATTACCGCTAGAGGACTGAATGCTGGTGCTCAAGATAGCCCCATCTGGTGCAAGGCTAACCAAAATTACGGCAGCTGGGTTACCGCTGACAGATTCTGGATTGAAAACAATCAATGGCCTAACCTTCTTAATCACTTTATCGGTCCATCCCGGAGGTGCATTGCCTCCGCCACCAACACCACTACCCATAGTTCCGCCACTGCCACCCTCGGCGCCAGCTGCTGCACGTAGACGCGCCAGTTGATCAGCGCGTACTTTTTCTGCGGCAGCATTGGCTTTTGTTTCAGCAGGTGATTGTGCTTTAGGGGTATCCGCTTTTTTCGGCGGATCTTCCTTCTTCGGTTTTTCCTTCTCCTTAGGTGGAGGAGGTTTGACTGTTTTTGGTTTTTCTTTCACCACTTCTTTTTTCGGTGGCTCTTTTTCTACCTTCTTTTTCTTGATGGCAATATCAGCAGCCTCTTCTTTTAATTCTGTTTTGAGTTCTGGTTCTGGTGGAGCTTCTACTTGTAGGGCTGCATCCCAAAGCTCCACTTCAACACCCGATGAAGTGGTGTTGTTCCAACTGATGCCAATCATTAAGAATGCGAGCAAGCCCAGATGAGCAATCAGCGAGAAAGTAAATGCGCGCTTAGTACTTTCTTGTTTTGTAAAACGTCCTCGCTTGAACGGCGAAAAGGATTGCTGAAAAGTAGGTGCGCTATTCATGAGTAGCTATGAAGGCTAGAGTCTTATTGGGTCTTGACTGCAAGGCCAACGCGCTTCACGCCATTCTCTTTGAGTTTGGACATGACTTCCATCACGGTTTCATACTTGATGGATTTATCTGCGGCAATCACGATCGGTTGATCTGCTGATTTTTCTGCTTGTGATCTTGCAAAAGCGCCAAGCTCAAATTTATTGAGTGTTTGTGTTGGATCGCCATCTTTGCGTACGATGACATTTTCATTGGCATCAATCGTTAAAAAGACTGGCGGTAATGATTGCACTTTTGCGCCGCCAACGGTCGGTAGATTCACAACGCCTGGGTTGACCATCGGTGCAGTGACCATAAAAATCACTAACAACACCAACATCACATCGATATAGGGAACGACGTTGATATCGGACATTGCCCGACGTTTATTTTTGCGGAGTGAAGATCCAGCCATAACTTTTTCTCTTAGTGGTTCACTTGTTATTTCAATTAACGTCCTGCAGTTTGACGCTGCAAGATGTTGGTGAACTCTTCGATGAAGGTTTCAAAGCGGATGGAGAGGCGGTCTACATCAGTTGCTGCTCGGTTGTAGGCAACTACTGCCGGAATCGCTGCAAATAAACCAATGGCAGTTGCAATTAGCGCCTCAGCAATACCAGGGGCAACCGCAGAAAGGGTGGCATTTTGGACATTAGCTAAACCACGGAAGGAGTGCATGATGCCCCAGACAGTGCCAAAGAGGCCGATATAAGGTGAAACTGAACCTACGGATGCCAAGAAGGGGAGATTTGCTTCAAGGAGGTCCATTTCCCGCTGGTAGGTGGCTTTCATGGCGCGGCGGGCTGCGTCTATCTCACGACCCTTGGTGAATTCTTGCATGCCTGCTTCAAAGATGTGTTCTAGGACGGCGTCGCTGCGTGTATTGCGCTGGGCGGCTTCCAGGAGGGTATTGAGGTCTCCACCAGCCCAAAAGTCACGCTCAAAGCGCTCGGTATCTTGCCTAACCCCACGTAAAACAGCCGTTTTCTTGAAAATAATGGTCCAAGAGGCTATGGACATGCTCAGTAATAACAACATTACCAACTGTACTAATAGGCTGGCATTGAGGACTAGAGAGAGGAATGAGAGGTCTTGTGTAGAGGTCATGGTGGATTTTGTATGATGTAGGTTGATTTTACTAAGTTAATTAACTCAGCAATCCAACTATTTCAGGATTATCACCATGTTTGACCGTCAAAACACTTTAGCCAAAACAGACCCCCAATTATGGGCAGCCATTCAGGATGAAAACAAGCGTCAGGAAGACCATATTGAGCTGATTGCCTCTGAGAACTATGCCTCTCCAGCGGTAATGCAGGCGCAAGGCTCCCAGTTAACCAATAAGTATGCCGAAGGATATCCAGGCAAGCGTTATTACGGTGGTTGCGAATTTGTGGACGTTGCCGAGCAATTGGCGATTGATCGTGTCAAAGCGCTTTATGGTGCTGAGGCAGCTAACGTACAACCTCATTGCGGCGCATCTGCTAACCAAGCCGTGTTCTTAGCCTTCCTAAAACCAGGCGATACCTTCATGGGTATGAGTCTTGCTGAGGGTGGTCACTTAACGCACGGTATGGCCCTCAATATGAGTGGTAAGTGGTTTAACCCTATCTCATATGGCCTCGATAAAAACGAAGCGATTGACTATGAGCAAATGGAGCGTTTGGCACGTGAGCACAAACCGAAATTGATTATTGCTGGTGCATCTGCCTACTCTCTCGTAATCGATTGGGAGCGTATTGGAAAGTTAGCAAAAGAAGTGGGCGCAATTTTTATGGTGGATATGGCGCATTACTCAGGTCTGATTGCTGCTGGTGTTTATCCCAACCCCGTACCGCATGCAGATATTGTTACTTCTACAACCCACAAGAGCTTACGCGGTCCTCGTGGCGGCATCATCTTGATGAAGGCTGAGCATGAGAAGGCAATTAACTCAGCCGTCTTCCCAGGCTTGCAGGGCGGTCCTTTGATGCACGTCATTGCTGCTAAAGCAGTGGCATTTAAAGAAGCGCAAGAACCGAGCTTTATTGATTATCAAAAGCAAGTCATTGCTAATGCAAAGGCTTTGGCAGAAACTTTAATTGCACGTGGCTTACGGATTGTTTCTGGTGGCACTGATTCTCATGTGATGTTGGTAGATTTACGTTCCAAGAAAATGACCGGTAAAGAAGCTGAGCGTGTTTTAGGTGAGGCGCACATTACTTGTAATAAAAATGGCATTCCGAATGATCCAGAAAAACCAATGGTGACCAGTGGTATTCGTTTGGGTTCGCCGGCGATGACTACACGTGGATTTAAAGAAGCAGAAGCAAGACAAGTTGGAAACTTTATTGCTGATGTTTTAGACAACCCAAATGATCCTGAGAATATCGCTAAGGTACGCGCTCAGGTCTCTGAGTTGACTAAGCGCTTCCCGGTTTACGGTTAATCACCCCCAAGAGAAGAAGAGCTAATTGCGCTGCCCTTTCTGTCACAACGAAGATACCCAGGTTTTAGACACCCGGGTATCTGACGAAGGCGATACCATTCGTCGTCGCCGCCGTTGTGCCAAGTGCGATAAGCGCTTTACAACGTATGAACGTGTTGAATTAGCACTACCAGCTATCGTCAAGAAAAACGGTAGTCGGGTTGAATATAGTCACGATAAGCTGGCTAGCTCAATCAAGCTGGCTTTACGTAAGCGCCCAGTTTCTTCAGATTCTGT
>CANBSM010000070.1 GCA_947372155.1 Burkholderiaceae bacterium | reverse complement strand
GCACGAGAATAATCAATTTCTCCCTGCGTAAAGCGCTCATGATTCTCTTCAACAGAGGAAAGATCATACAAATAATTAACCATCAGAGAGGCAGACTGCCTCAAACCCTTGCGGGACAGATCGCCTGCCCAATTAATTTGATGCAGCTTGGCGCCGTTGCCCAGGTGAAACTTGGCAACCGGGTTACCGTTACGGCCAGCAGAACCTAAGCCTAAGTAGATACTTGCCAGGCATAGCAAAGCAGCCCTCTCTTTTTCGGTAGCATTGTCTGGATGCCAACCAGAACTTAAGCGCTCAGACCAAGAGCGATTAGCAAGACCAAGAACTTCCAAGGATTGCTCGCGAGCTGTGCGGACTGTTGGCTTTAACTGGCTACCTGTTTTGTCACTAGCGATATCTGCGCCAGCAGCGACCCAATCAATAAAGCCTGGAATTGGTGAGAGGGTTACAAAGGTTTTGAGACTTGGGAATTCTGCATGCAATTGCTCTGCAACGCGCTTAATGAGGAAGTTACCCATTGAAACGCCACGCAAGCCTGGCTCACAGTTACTAATGGAATAAAAAGCAGCTACTTTGTATTGCGAAGTTTGATGAACGGTCTCCGCTTTCTTATCTACCAACGGAGTAATTACAGCAGGGATCTCTGGCAAAAGTGCTACTTCAACGAAAATCAAAGGCTCATTCGGCAGTTGCGGATGAAAAAATGCAAAACATCTGCGATCAGGCTGCAAGCGGCGGCGCAGGTCATCCCAGCCATCAATTGCATGAACGGCCTCATGCTGAATCAGTTTTTCCAGAATCTCTGCAGGAGATTTCCAATCTACCTGATGCATCTTTAAAAATCCTGGGTTGAACCAAGATGACAAGAGGTGACGCAAGTCAAAATCAACCGCAGTTAATTCAGGTTGCTTCTCAAGTAATTGCAGGAGATCGCGACGCATACCCACGAGCGCAGCTGTTCCATTGGTTGCACGATTCAGTCGGCGGAATAATTCTTGTCTCGGTGGCTCAGTTACGCGTTGCAACTTAATGTAATTACGAGCACTGGTTTCTGCTGAAAAATTTTGCGCAGCAGCCATGACTGCGGCAGGATCTGGATTGAGTTTTTCAAACAGGAACGTAAAGAATTTAGAATGCTGATCTTTAGAGAGCTTGCGATAGTTGTTGATGACATCATCTGCCATGCTGACGGCATTAGATTCGCCACGCTCAGAAATGAGTCGATTGACCGCGCCAGTAACGCGGGAAAAGTAACGGGCTTTTGCTAGCTTTTCAAGCATGTGTATCTCTCAAATAATTCAACCCAAAGGGTGAGGGTTCACTACTAATGTATAGCTGAGCTATACCTGAATCAATTAATGAAAGTATAGATTCATTAACTTAAAGTTAATTAAATAGCTAAGGTATGAAGATGGGGTTAGGAATTATTGCGATGCAACATGCGGGTTTCAGCCGCTAGAGCGAGGATATTGGGGTTTGATTCATTAGCCTGGAGGTACATCAGGGCAATATGTTGGGTTGCCTGATATTTTGGCAATAAGGGGGTAAATTCAATCGCATCCCCCATGAGAGCCTTCACCCTGCCAGGCAGCAAAGATCTTCCTAAGTCACCTGAGACCATATTCATGAGAGAAAAGATATCGCCCACCTTCATAACGACATTGGGGGCAAATCCAGCCAACTGAAAAGCTTCATAAAACCCTGAGGTGGTGGCAAAACCATCTTGCAGGGTCAGAAATTTCTCATTCCGGTATTCGGATAAATCAATACTCGCTTCAGCTGGCTTATTGTTTTTTGAGGAGGCTAAAAACAGCTGGTCCTCAAAAAGAGGGACTACCTGGACCCCCTCAGGAAGGTCTCTAGTAGGAACTGCCATGACTACTGCATCTACATTTCCTTCGCTGAGCCTCTTCATCAAATCCTCATTAGATCCCAGATATAAATCAATATCCAAATCAGGTCTACGGATTTTGGTGCCCATAATGACTCTAGGAATAATATTGGCTGTCAAAGAGTACATTGATCCCAGGCGAATTTGCCCGCTTTCAACACCGGCTTTGGCTCTGGTCTTTTTCAGGACGCGGTCTACATCTGCTAATAAATCGGCACTTGCTTCAGCTAAGTAAATGGCTGCCGGCAAAGCTTTTAACTGACGTCCATCTTTTACAAATAGAGCGCACCCTATTCCGGATTCCAGGGAATGCAATGCCTTGTGAATACTGACTGAACTTAAGTGCAACTCTTCCGCTGTTTTAGAAAGGCTGCCAGTCCGAATAAACGAACACAGTACCTCTAATTTTCGAAGCGTCAGCTCTTCATTCAGCATGAGGTAATTATTGACTCTTTGATTTGAATGCAGTCATGAGATAGAGGCCAAACATCATCATTGGCACACACAACCATTGGCCCATAGATAAGCCCAGGCCGAGAAGGCCCAGGAAGGCATCTGGCTCACGCGCATATTCAGCCAAGAAGCGACAAATACCGTAGCCTAATAAGAAGAATCCGGATACCTGACCAACACGTCGTGGCTTGCCTGCATAAATCCAGATAGCAATACCCAGCAAAACACCCTCACCGAGTAGCTGGTAAATTTGCGATGGGTGACGTGGCACAGAATCCACTAAAGGAAACACCATAGCCCACGGCAGATCAGTAGGTCTACCCCACAACTCGCCATTAATAAAGTTCCCCAGACGACCAAAAGCCAATCCGAAGGGAACGAGTGGCGCAACCAAGTCACTGACCACAAAAAATGTAGTCTTGCGTTTTTTAGCAAACCAGAAGAGAGCAACCAGCACCCCTAATAAGCCACCATGAAAAGACATACCGCCTTCCCATATTTTGAAAATACTCAAAGGGTGAGCTAAATAAAAGCCTGGCATATAAAACAAGGTGTAACCCAGGCGACCGCCCAAGACCACGCCAAGAACGCCTGCAAATAAAAGATCCTCAAGATCTTTATATGTCCAACCTAGAGCCTGATAGCGTGGAGCGCGAATACGCAAGCGGCCCAAAAGCAGAAATTGAACGAAGGCCATTAAATACATCAAGCCGTACCAATGAATTGCAAAAGATCCAATACGAATTGCGGCAGGGTCAAACTGTGGATGAATCAACATGGGCTTTAGCTTTTGGATTGGTCGAAGTTATGCAACTCGTGACCCAGCTCTCGATAGGCCTTAAAGCGTTCGCGCCCTGCCAAACGTTCTGCCTCATTCACAGTCACTACTTCAACAATTCTGGGAAAGCGTGCTACTAAAGCCGGCACATCAGCAGGCATACGCATTCCCAAGTGAATCATGACATCAGCATGGGGAACATTATTGAGAGCAGAAGAGGCAAAGTCATCAGTCAAAACAATTGGCGTTTCTGCTGCAGCTTCATCCTCAATAAAACAGTGAGGCAAAAAATCGGTGTTGCTAAATGACCAAAGAAGTTCATTTAACTTTTGCAGGTCAGCCCTTTCACCCACCATCACAATATTACGGACAGGCTCGCCTTCTGGCGTAGCACTCCAAATCTTGCGTGTGAGGCGGCAAGCATATTCCAGCTTGTCACTTACATTGCTATGAAAATCAATTCGCGCCATTGCGTCTTTATCCAGAGATCTTCTAATGACTTACTTGCGCTCAAGCAAGAAGTTCACCAACAAGGGAACTGGACGACCGGTCGATCCTTTGGCAGCACCACTCTTCCAGGCAGTTCCAGCGATATCTAAGTGAGCCCATTTATATTTCTCGGTAAAGCGAGATAAGAAGCAAGCTGCCGTTACGCTACCTGCTGGACGGCCGCCAATATTGGCAACATCCGCAAAGTTAGACTTGAGTTGCTCGTGATAAGCAGCATCTAAAGGCAAGCGCCATACTGTGTCTAAAGAAGCATGGCCTGCTTTTGTAAGCTCACTGACCAAGCCTTCATCTTCAGAAAACAAACCGCTATGCACATGACCCAAGGCAATTACGCAAGCGCCTGTTAAGGTGGCAACGTCAATCACTGCCGCAGGCTTAAAGCGCTCCACATAAGTCAGCGCATCACAAAGAATTAGGCGGCCTTCTGCATCAGTATTGAGAATCTCAATTGTCTGTCCAGACATACTCTTCACAATATCGCCAGGACGGGTCGCTTGGCCTGACGGCATGTTTTCACAAGTAGGAACGACGCCAATCACGTTCTTCTTTAATTTCATCAGGGCAACGGAATACATTGTGCCGATGACGGATGCAGCGCCACACATGTCGTACTTCATCTCATCCATGGCTTCGCCTGGCTTCAGCGATATGCCGCCAGTGTCAAAGGTAATGCCTTTGCCAACCAAGACAATTGGCGCTTCACCTGCTTTACCGCCCATATGCTTCATCACAATAAATTGTGGTGGGGTATCAGAGCCTTGTGCAACAGATAAGAATGATCCCATTCCCAAAGCCTCAATTTGCTTACGTCCAAGCACTTCAACTTTGAGACCTGTCTTTTTCATTAAGCCTTGGGCAGCCTTACCCAGGTAGGTTGGAGTGCAAATGTTTGGCGGAAGATTGCCAAGATCCTTTGCCAAGTTCATACCCTCAACCATGGATACGCCTTGCTCTACAGCAGCCTTAAGCTCTTTCGAGCAAGCATCGTTACCAGCAAATACTAAGTTTTTAAAAGTGTCCGCTTTATCCTTAGCCTTAAATTTCATGGCCGGCTGACGCACGCCAAAACGGTAAGCCTGATCACCAGCATATTGAATGGTAAGGCGAACCTCTTCTGCAATGAAGTCAGCCTTATGGGCGAGTGCAAAACTGGGAGTAAACCAGAGCGCACTTTCAATTGAGCCGCCACT